>NZ_KB902785.1:0-142058 GCF_000379585.1 Bradyrhizobium sp. WSM2793
CTTCGTGGCCAAGGTGCGCGATGTCGTGGGACTTTATGTCTCGCCGCCGGAGCACGCCATCGTTCTCTGCGTGGACGAGAAGTCGCAAATCCAAGCGCTGGACCGCAGCCAGCCGATGCTGCCGATGCGCCCCGGCCGAGCGGCCCGAAGGAGCCATGACTACAAAAGGCANGGCACCACATCTCTGTNCGCCGCCCTCGATATTGCGACCGGACGGGTCATTGGCAAGTGCTACGGACGCCACCGCGCCGCCGAGTTCCGCAAGTTCCTCGACGAGATCGAAGCAAGCGTGCCGTCTGAGCTCGACGTTCACCTGGTCATGGACAATTACGCCACGCACAAGACGCCGTTGATCCGAAGATGGCTGGTCAAACGGCCGCGCTGGCACGTCCACCTAACCCCGACCAGTTCGTCATGGCTCAACCAGGTGGAGCGCTTCTTCGCGCTCCTCACCGATAAGAAGATCAGGCGCGGCGTCTATCGCAGCGTAGCCGCCCTCAGGGCAGACATCGCCTCGTTCATCGAACGACACAACGCCGATCCCAAACCGTTTCGATGGACCAAATCCGCCGACGACATCCTTGCTTCCATCGAGCGCTTCTGTCGTTACAGTGCCCCGGAAAAACAAGACCCGATGTTGCGAACTTCTGGTTCAGGACACTAGCAGGCGCCCCTCAATCCGGTACAGCGGGAGATCGATGCATTGCCCGCTATTCAAGTCGAGGGCACTCAACTTGAGAAAACCATGCGAGCAGAGTCGTCAAACCCTTACAAAGATAGCGCCTCTCTGTTGCAGCAATCCCGACGCCAAACGATCGAACGCAAAGATTTCATCCTATCCGCGATCGTGCCATGCCAGCAGAAGAATTGGCTGCACAGAACGGAGGTACGCCATTGATCGCCCAAGAGCTCATGAACTGTCCTTCCTGCGTCTGCCCTTGTGGAGCAACGCGCGGCAGCGAAGGCGCATGAGGCGCCGCCCCAGCTTAACAAGTCGAATGGTTCGGCTGCGCAAATCGTCTGTTTTCCAGCCCCGCTCGGCAATACGATGGCTTCCAAACAGGCCTTGGGCGATTTGGCGATAGCTATTTCCTTCCTGCCATCCGTCCAGTGCGCGCAGCGCGAGGATCAGCCGACGCTGCTTCAAAGCCGGCAAAGCAAGAGGGGGCGTTCCGAGCGGCCGATGCTCAAGCGCGAGCCAAAATCGACGTGCGGCCCCCAAGCGAAGCTCGAAATTCGCATCGAGCGGCAGATCGAGGACGACAGCAGACCCGCTCGCCGGAAGCTTGCTCAGCCAAAGGCGATGCTTCGCGCCTCCGAGCGGCACGATCGCATGCCATCCATCCGGCGCGCGACGAAGCTCGATGCCCGGCAGATTGGCGAGATCGAGCTTGTAGCTTTTGGGCGCCATGCAGTTGGCCGCCCGCGCAGCCAGTATGGTCGACAGCACCTCGGGCGCCCAGAAGACTGCTTGCTTGTCGAAAGTTTTTTGCGGATCAGCTGGAAAACGAGAGCCCCCACTTCCGTCGGAACTGGCCCGCTGCTGCGCTTGAACGTTCGCGGCGAGATAACCGCCTATAATCCTCTTGGTAGTCGCGATCCCGGCGCAGCCATTCCCAGGCCAGGTCGGCAGCTTCTGCCTTCTTGAGGCCGCTGTAGGCTTCCTGAGATCTCCAGTCAGTGTCCGGCATCGAACCATTTCCCCGCATGATCTTCACACGCGGTGAACTGCAGCCGATGATTGTGGCGCTTTATGGTTGCGTGGTGCCGCGCACTCGCCTTGCATGTACTGAATCGATGCAATGATCATGTTTTACGATTGCGAGGAATTCCGCCGATCCTGAGAGCGGCTGAGTTCAGTCCTTTGGCCAACCGCCGCGCAGCAGATCACGATAGCCGTGGCCCGCTAGCCACTTGGCCCGAGCGAGATGACTTTCGAAGGTGCGTCGCGCACGATCCGGTTCAAGGGACGTGTCAAGCCCAAGCACAATGCGCGCGATTTCGTGCCAATCTGCCTTGTCAGCGTCGGCATCGAGAAGTCGCATGTAGGTGATAGCGTGCTTCTTGTCATATGACGTGAGCTCGTGCGCGCTGGGCGCCAAATCTGCGATCTTCGGATCGGCCGGCACTGCCTGAAACTCCTACCAAGCTGAAAAATCTATCGAAATCGGAGCATCGATAACTAACTTGGGGCCATTTTGATACCGCCCCAATCGTCGCAGCGCTAAGCTCCTTTTCGCGCCAAGACCGCGATCGCATATCGGCTCACATGACCTGGTGGCTCCATCCTGCTCATTTCCTCCTTCATCACAGTACACTGATCGCAGATTTGCCGTGTAACTAGGCTTTTCTTGCTCTTTCCTGCCGGAAGGCCCGTGCTGACCGGCCAGCGCGCACTGGTGAAAGGCCGTGGCCAGACCCAGCCAAGGGAGAAAATTCGTTTCCCTTTTCGAGCTCCAGTTGAACGGTTGTCCTATCTGGTCGCGGTGCCCGGAAAACGCCGCAGTACCTCTGCGCGGCCATTACTGCTCTCCCGCCAGTGGCGGGCTATCGCCCCGCGAGAACGCTTGTGATGGTCGACCACATTCGAGGACGACAAACGTTACGGCGTTTGCATCTGACCGTGACCTGCTTCCTTGAAGCAATTGGGCGAGGACAGCCAACTGCTTGGGTACGAGCTTATCGTAATACTCTGGCTATAACCAGTGGTTTCATAATCATCGGAATGGCTGCCTTTGCGCATGAACGCTCGTGCGCTAGTGGCCTGGAATGTGCGCCGGATCCGTGTAGATCGCGGCATTCCGCAAGAGCAATTGGCCTATGATGCCGGGATCGACCGCTCATATATGGGGCGCATTGAGCAGCAGAAAGAGAACCCGACCATTGATCTCCTGGACCGTATCGCCGCGACCTTGGGTATTCACTTGTCCGAATTGTTCGCTGAGCCGGCCAAGGGTGCGATGCCCCCCAAGCCGATGTCCAGAGGACGCAAGCCGGCACGCCCCTATCGGAACAGGACGTAATTATCGAGAGAGCCATTTTATAGCTAATGACGGGAGCAAACGAGCCGGATTGGCTCACTTGCTCCCTTCGAATCTGCGGCGGCCGATTCCGATCTCCTGTTCCAGCCGATGTTAGAGCCCGAGGTTTTCTCGAAGAGTCTGTCCGGAGCTTCCCGACCTAAACTTGCCGCGTCGGCGCAATTCAGGAACGACGAGCTCCACAAAATCTTTGAGCCTGCTCGGAACAATCGCCGGAACTTGAACCCATCCGCCGCATATTGATCGAACGCGTTAATCATGACTTCTGCCACCTGGCGCACCGCCCTCCCCGTTGAGGTCCAAGCGCGCGCGATCAGCCGAGATGGCCCGCCCTTGAAGGCCGCAATTGAAGTGGTCCATACATCTCAGGTTCGTTCGAATCAGCGCCGCGCGGCCCATCTATGCGGACGTTGCCGCGGACCTTTCATGCATGTTGGTGAGAACCGCTGAAAGAGCGCGCCAACCTGCCAGCCGAAGAGGTACAAGGAACGGTCCGAACCTGCTTAGTGTAACACCGTCTGCCCATTCTTGACGACCGTAACCCGACGCTCTCGTACGCAAGCTTCGAATGAGATCGAATTACCGTCCCTCCAAAGATTGACCGTAACAATTTCTCCCGGGAACACCGGCGCGGAAAAGCGGGCGCGATGACGATGAAAAGCAGACGGATCGTAGTCGGCATAGCTCTGCAGGACGGCTCTGCAGGTCAGCCCATACGTGCACATTCCGTGCAGAATGGGTCTTGGAAAACCGGCTCGATTGGCGAACTCCGGATCACTGTGCAAAGGGTTTCGGTCACCAGAAAGATGATAGATCAGGGCTTGGTCAGGTCGGGTCGGGATATCGATTGATCTATCTGGTGCTCGGCGGGGCACTTGGTGCGGCTCGGGCATCCCGTCCGATGGCCCGCCAAAGCCGCCGTCACCCCTCGCGTAGGTCGACGAAACGATTGTGACGATCTTGTCGCCGCCCCCCTCTCTGACCACCACCTCGTTCTGAATGATCGCACCTTTCTCCTTACCCTTGTCATAAATTCCCCTCACACGCGCGTCCGCCGTCACGTTCGCTGCGACGGGCATTGGCTTGTGAAACGTAATGTCGCGTTCGCCGTCAACAACCATGACGCGATTGAGGTCAATGACTCCGGGGCGTGCGCCCCAAACGCAGACGGAAGCAAACGTCGAGATCACCTATAATGGCTTCGAAGTTGCAAATGCTTCGTTGACAAATTGTAGCTCCTCCTCCTTCAAAGGATCTGAGCCCATGCCCACTCCAAGCGCATAGAGCATTACCTCCTTGTCAGTCCAGGAATAGCGAGCTCCAGAGGTCCTTAAGTTCAGTGCAGCGGGATAGTCGATCGGCATCGGACTGATTAAGGAATTGCACGCCCTGTGCTCGCAAAGCGCGAACTTTGTGCTCCGCGTCGCATGAGATCTCACCTACGTGATCGAAATGCGTGACGATGATTGGGGTCTTACCCGACTTGAGAATTCGCTCAAATAGTGCCGGTAAAGCGGAATCTTCAAACCGCCTTGGTTGATAGGCCAGCATCTTTGTGCCAAATCTAATCGAACTCAAATGATTGATAGGCAGCAGGTGGTCAAGGATCTTGTACTTGTGCTGCAGTCCCGGCACGACCGTGTTGTCGTGCTCGCCACTCGTATCCAAGGTGCCAGGGCTCTCGAACTCCTGGACTGAGGGCTCTACAATGTACTTCAGCTGTTCGTAGTAAGCACTTTTGGTGATCTGTTCGCGATAGAACTTTGTAACATGATAAGGCGTGATGTTGTTGACGCGCAGTTCACTCTCGCTAACGACGCGAGTTTCTTCAATGAACTTCAACACGTGTGCTCTGCAATCCAGCGGATTAGCTGTGATTTCCATTGCGCGCCTCGTCTGCCCTTATCAGCGCGTTTGATTCAATGCGATCTTCCACGTCTACATACAGCATCAACAGTGGATCGATACCTACCTATTGTGGTGAGGACTATCGGACCCGAGAGTTGAGAAAGGCGCACTGGTACTCGCCAGACGGCGGCGCGCCGAGATTTTCGGAGTCGGGGTCGCGAGCGCGATCCATTGGGTGAGGGGTTCGAGAAAACGCGCCCCACAGCAGTTTTGCCGACCGGGCGCGGAGCGACGTTCCGCGTTGAAGCGGCACTGGGATTGGCTCCTGGACGATCTGACGCTCGATGCGATCGCCGAGCGTCTGCTTCGCGCGCAACGTAAGCCGACAAGTCGACGCTGTCGCGGTTTTTCGCCTGCCGAGGAGATCAGCTTCAACTAAAACCGTGCAGGCCAGCGAACAGGATCGCCCCGAAGTCGCTGAGCGCCGGGAAGCGTGGCGGCGTGAAGGACTTTGGTCGCCCTTGATTTTCTTTGATGAGACTTGACGACAACCGTGATGGCGCGTCGTTACGCCTGGGCCGATGTCAGCGCACGCGCCATCGGCGATGCGCCGAACGGCCATGGGAAGACGACGACGTTCCTTGCGGGCCTCACCTGCGAGGGGTCATTGCACATTTCGTGCTCGACGGGCCGATCAACGCCGAGTGCTTCCTGGCCCATGTCGAGCAAATCCTCCTCCCCGTGCTGCGCCAGGGCGAGACGGTGATCCTCACAATGTGTCGAGCCAGAAGAACGAAGAGGCCGCGTGCCTCATCGCAGGCGCCGGCGCGCGCCTACTATTCCTGCCGCCCTACAGCCCCGATCTCAATACGATTGAGATTGGCATTCGCCATACTCGAAGAACTGCTGCGGCAAGCCCAAGCCAGGACCGTCGATGCCCCCTGGGATCTCATCGGACGCACCCTGAACATGTTCACTTCTGAAGAATGTGCCAACTACGTCCGTCATTGCGGATACAATCACTTTGCTCGCGACAGGCTCCAGCGAACCGCGCAGCATGCCTAAGATGTGCGACAAGCGCGCCCACGCCATTCTGTCCGTACAAACACGCGACCGCCGCCTCCTCAAAATCGAGGTGAGCGCCATCCCAATTGCGAAGGACACCCTTGAACGGCCCTCATCGGAATCAGGACCTGGTGTACCTGGGCCCACATTCATGAGTTATTTCAGTGTGCGAGGCCGCTTTAGGTGAATAGCGCCTCGACCATCGCCAAGCTCGATCCGCTCCAGCTTTTCAATGCCCAGCACCGATAGCAGAGCCGGCTCGCATTGTACCCGGCTCTCACACGAGAATGGCACCGCCTGCTCGCGCCCTTTCAGAAAGTCTTATGGACGAGAAAAAGAAGCAGATTGCCCGCGCTGGTTAGCTGGTCCTGGCGGGATAAGCTCGAAGGCCCGGCTCCGCTCGACATTGCAGGGCGCAACTTAGTCTTGGACCGCGAATGTCTTACGAAAACCGGACGTGCGGACACTGCTAGGCAGCCTCAGCGCCCCGTGATTTCAGCCTCTTGATGTGCGGTACGGCGTCAATCGCAAGCTGGTCCGTGGCCCAATGAGGACTGCCGATTTTGCTGACGGGGTACGGCTCAGTCGCGCGATTGTCCCAGATTGCCACGTCGCCTGATTCCCAGTTCCAACACAGGGTGTTCTGCGGGGCGGTGACATAGGATTGCAGCAGTTCGAACAGTCTTTGGCTGGGATAGCGCTGCAGGCCGACAAAGTTCTGCACGGAACGACCGAGCGAGAGCATGCGTTCGCCGGTCTCGGGATGAACACGAACAATCGGATGTGTCGTTTCGTAGATCGTTCCGGTGGATAAGCCGCACCAAGGCCTCTTGTTGGCTTCGGTGGCCCCCTCTGTCGCAGTGAGATCGGATGCGACGAAGCTTACAGCCCAGAGGTTATCTGCGAGCATCCGCAGGGGATCGGGAAGATCAAGATAAGCGGCCGCCCTGCTCGACCAAGCAATGTCGCCGCCAAAAGGCGGGATCGCTGCGCGCCGCAGCACCGAAATGGCTGTACGGACGCGCTCATCGTTCATCTGGTTGAGATGACTGCAGGCGCGATCAGGCAGCTCCTGCCGGATCGTTAAACCGCCCATTGTGTCCGCCATTGTGGGATTCGGTATCAGCGAGCCGAGCCGGAGCACAAAACGCTGTTGCTGGGCATCATCGAGATGTCCCTGATCACGGAAGAAGATGACCTTATGCTCTAGCAGCAGCCGGTTGAACGCTACGATGACATCGTCAGGCAAATCGTCCGACAGCGTAATGTTCTTGATTTCGGCACCAAGCCGGTCCGCGTGCTTGACGATGTCTGCTCGCGGAATGACGTTATCAACAGCCATTGTTTCACTCATGACGGCGCCTTTCTCTGTGGATGTCTAAACAAGCTCCGCGGTGGTCGTGTCTGGCGACAAACGCGGCAAAACAATCTTGATGATACACACCCGAATTGTCTGAGGGTCGGTCACCACGCCGCTCAATGGCGACCAATTTTGATACACACCACCAGCATCTTAGAATCCGACTCCCTCTGCGTGTCGACACGGCTAGTGCCGTTCTCATCGATGGACACTCGCATATGAGGCCAGCAGATCGATTTGCAGCCTGATCAACAGTGCAGATCATAGACGCAACACATGTCCAGTCCATGAAACGAAACCAGCTTTCTTTTCGAGCTTGCGTGACGTTCGCCTCGTCTCAGAACTCATGCTTGGAAAATCCTCGAACAACGACTGCGTCGTGCCTCCATCCTGCACGGCCTCATGCGCACGACGAAGATTGGAACGGGTTCGCGGCATGCACTCGCGAAGCGGATAGGATCCGCCGCCTTGAAGAAAAATCTACCTTAAGACGTATAATAATCCATTCACTACTTCAACGGGCTCTCAATCATATTTTCGCGACTTGGAGTTGTTCAATGCGCGACTTGTTTCATCAGCTGACCACCTGCTGTCATGCACTAGCGGGAGAAGCGCAAAATAACGAGGCTGCAACTTCCGATGCAGCTTAACAACGGACTTAATCCCTCGATTTTCTCGACGCCTTCAGCGGCATCGGCTTGCCGAACAGATACCTCTGGACGAGGTCGAAGTCGGCCTCGCTCACGGCCTCCAGATCGGCCCCGCTTTCGACGTCTTCCGCGAGATTGGCCAGGCTCGGTGGGGTCGGCGACGAGGCCGAGCAGGATCAGGTCCGGCAGATCGGCGGTGAGTATAGCTTGCAGCTCGCTCGCGCTGCTGCATTCGCTGGTGACGAAGCCGAGAATCCTCGAGCACCTCGCTCACGAAAGCGCGCACACGGCGCTTGCTTCCGCTGTCCGAAGGTCTTCAGCGTCCGTTCGGCAATCTCACCAATCACATTGTCCATCGCAAACCACTCCCCGTTTCGCGGCAGTGTGTGACAGCCCGGCGCGCTTAAATATGGAGAGCTTCAGCCGCGATTGTTGAATCGTCCAGGTACCTTAGAACAGCCAACATTGGTAAAATGGTCGGGACTGTCTTGGCAAATGTTTACGCTTGCCCATCCGGGCACTTTCGCAATCTCCCTTGGACTTTCACCAGAGCCGTTGGTCAATGCCAGCGCGGGGTGTCCTGCAATTGGACCGGGCCGCAAGGCGCTTCGCCCAATTGAAGTAGTGGCACTTTGCGGCGGCTTTGTCGCGTTCCACCATGCCGACTGGCTCGTCGTCATAGGTGGGATAGCTCGGTGCGATACGGCCCCACGCGGTGTCTCGAATATGCGGTTGACCCGCGCGCGGCCGCTACGGCGGGAGCCGCAGCGTGACCACCTGACCGATGCTTATCCTCAAGCACCAGCTCACCAACCGCCGGCCTATGAAAAGCAGTTGCGGAGTCCCAGGTTGTGAAGCTAGCGGTTTTGGAAGCAGCTCAAGAGCTTAGCTGTAAAACCGATCCTATCGGACTCCAATCCATCCAATCGGTTACATTAAAATGCACAACGTCGTCTGAGAGATGCCAATCGGCTCGGAGTGAGGCGACGCCTCTCCGTTTCCGCTGCTCCCGCTTCCGCGTCCCTGAACTCAGCCTGATGAACACGTTGCTTGACCTCGGTTAGCCTGTAGCGGCGCTCGATCGACGTCGCCCGAAAGTGACCACTTTGGTCGTCGCAGCCGATGGAGCGAATGTCAGGTCGACTTCGAGCCTCTCCGGATACCAATTCACCACGAAGGCGGGGTAGAGGGGTACGTAGACGGCCGGTGACATGGCGACGAAGTAGATGATCGGATGTTGCTTCTCCACGGCATCCTTGAGCATCAGTCGTCGGCGGACGGAGGGTCCTCGCCTCTGAAGCTGTAGCGGAGGGTCGTATCGCCCGCGTACAAGGCACTACGACCGTCTTGCTGGTCTCGATACCAGTCCTTCGGCCCCTTCGGGACGTGACCGTTCTCACGGAGAGGAGGCCGGTCATTTCCCTCGGGTTGAAAACGCCTTTCCCGCTCGCAAATCGAAAGCGGTGGCAAACCCGGGTGCCGCAAATCCGGGGTCGATCGCGCTCCATGGAAGCACCGTGCGCCCGGCCAACGGCTGATCGAGCGCCGCGAAAGCCGACATAAGCTCGCGCTTCGATCCGCCTGCCATTCCCGCCGGAATCCCAGGAGGCGGTCAGCCGACGTCAAAGTCGGTTTAGCTGTTCAAGCTAGACGGAATGGCCGAGCGATTCGCTTTTTCAGCCGGCGTAGCAGCCGTCACTATTCCCAAGCAAACCGCTGCTTAAGATTGTTCAACTGCCTGTACGTCAGATGCTCTCTTTTCTGCAATTGCCCCACCACGATTCCAGGAGCAATGCCCTGCTCGCTTGCAAACTCGATGACTGCATCTTCAGAAAAGTCTCCTGACCGGACAAAACGGGCAAGCTCTGCTGCGGGAATCAAGAACTCGGCAGCCCATCGATTAGCTTCCTCTTCCTCAGTCGTATTGGCGCCGGGATCGACGACGAAGACAGTTTTTCGGCTATGAAGGAGGAGATGCGCCGCTTCATGGAAGAACGTGAACCAGAAGTGGTCATTAGTCTTATGTCTCATGGTTTGTTGAATTAAAGCTTTCCGCGGCGTCAACCAACGAGAGATCCCGCTTAGAGCCATCTTTCCAAGTGGGCGCGTAAGCACAAATGCGACTCCCGCGCGGGAGCAAATGCTCACGATTTGAGGAAGAACTTGGTCAACGCTCTCGACCGTCAATCCTTTGAGCCGCGTAAGCGATTTCAAGAAAGTCGCGCGATCGAAATCTTTGCAATCGATGACGTCAGCTTCAACCTCGCCAAGACGAAGCCAAGCGAACAAGGACTTCTTGTCAGTTTGGAAGGAAGGTGAGTGACGATATGCAATCGAGTACGAAGCAAATGATGCTTCGCACGCATCTATACTTGCGACACCGAAGAACTGAAGCAGCTTGCGTACGCAATCCGCGTTGTCCTTTGGTTGAGCTATGATCCCTCTTTCCTGCAATTCGCGCACAGGAAATTCACGCGCCCAAGAAAAACTATCGGATAGTTTGATCTCTTCGAGCTGCCTGGCGAGATGGAGGCGATACTCGGACTCAAGATTGAGCCAGATCGTCGCATTCACATGCGTCACCTTTTCAAGCTGCAAGGCCGTCTCTGGTTCAACGGGCGCCTTGCCCGAAAGTATTTCGACGATCAGCTTAGCGGAGCGCCCGCAACGGCGAGCGAGTTCTCTCGCCGAGATTCCCATCGCGTCGAGACTTTCCTCAAGAAATGTACCTGGACTGAGTGCGTAGTCCGGCTCGAATATGTGCTGCTCCTGCGGCATCGTTCTTCTCCGTTTGCTTGCCCCCGTGCATCATTCGACGGCAAGGATTTTCACGGCTTTGAGCATGGATTGCTGGGTCCGACCGCCCTCGGCTGCGAAGCGAAGCACTTTAGGGGGCAGCAGATCCAACGTGTATTCGCCGCGAGAAATCTTGTTCAGGCGGTAGGGCTGGCATGTCGGGACCAATGCCAGGTTCGGCGCGGCCCTGAGTAGAAGCAGCCGCGACTTGATCTTTTTTGAAAGATTAGGCCCGAAGCGCCGATCGAGCAGCTCGGCGGTAGAGAAGAGACGCTGCTCGGCAGCGCTTCCAAACAATATCAACAAGATACGCCCAATGATTCGTTTAGCAATAGGAAACACTTTTTTTAGAGGGGCGCAATCGGGGGCGGCGCGCCGGCCACAACCATTTGAAATTAAAAGCGTTACCTAATAGGTAACGGATTCGTTTGACTTCGTCGGAAATCCTGCCATGTTCCCCGTCACGGGCCGCCGAACCGCGCCAAACACAGGAGACCAGGCTGATGAGCCACGGCACTAAGATCAACATCTCGGTCGTTTACCCGCCGACCGGAGACAAGTTGGAAGACCACGCTGCGGACCGGAATGAAACGGTTGGCGCCCTGAAGACCAGGGTGCTCGTGGCCTTCAGCCTGACGGAAGGGGTGGACGACAAGGGGCAGCTGCTCACCTTTGTTCTCTTCCACGGGCGTGTGCCGCTGGTTGATCCCGGCGTGACGATCGGCTCCGTCGCCGGCGACGCCGGCCATATCAAGTTCGAGCTGGAGCGGGAGCGGCATTTCTTCTACTATATGAAGCATAAGATCGTCTCGCCGACGGCGAGCGCTACCGGCGCCGAGATCAAGGCAATGATCAAGGCGGTCGATCCGTCGTTCGATCTCACCCATGTCCTGATCGAAGAGGGTCAGGGCGGCCACGAGGACCAGGCCATCAACGACAACCAGACCGTGTCATTGGAAGTCGATGCGACGCATCCCGCGAAGCACTTCTTTTCGAAGCCGCCGACGACGTTCGGAGCCGGCTAATGCTCTCGCAGGTCACGCAACGTCAGTTTGAACGCGTCCGCGAGCGCTATCCCTCGGCATCCTTGCAACCTCTACCGTCGGGCGCGGGACTATTGAGCATTCCGGACGTGCCGCTCCCCGCCGGCTGGTCGGCGGCGCGCACCGCGATCCACTTCTTGGTGCCGGTGGGCTACCCCGGCCCCACTCCCGATTGCTTCTGGGCGGATCAGGGATTGCTGCTCGCCTCAGGGGTTCCGCCTCAGGCAAGTAACGTGACCAGTATTCCGGAGACTTCGATGATTGGCCGCTGGTTCTCCTGGCACGTCGTCGAAGCCCAGAACAACTGGAATCCCAACCGGGACGACCTGATGACTTACGTGTCAATCGTCTTGGACCGTTTTAGGCGGCCTCAATGATCCGATTGGTCTTCGGCCAGGGCGACTTCGAGCGCTTGCGTCATGACATCTGGCACTCGACCCTGGAATCGGCAGCGATTCTCCTCTGCGAGCCTGAAAATCGGAACGGTGACTGGCATTTGGCCGTGCGCGAGATGCACGTCGTCCCGGACGACCAGTACGAGGTGAGGACGGCGGTCGCAGTTCGGCTGAGCCCGACGTTCGGCCTCCCGATCGAGAAGAAGGCCAGCCTGCACGGCTGGTCGCTGGTATACTGCCACACACATCCGCATCAGACTGGGTCTGCGGCCTTCTCGCCGATCGACGACAATGCTGAGGTAGCTTTGGCGGAGTACGCGAATAGACGCAGCCCGTCGGCGCCCCATTGCGCATTGCTGTTCGCAAAGGAATCGCACGCCGCCCGCGTATTGGGATCGCAGGAGATGGTAACCGTGGGTAAAGACGACGCTCGCACCGACTACGACAGGCAGATCCGGGCCTTCGGCTCGGACGGGCAGGCCAAACTGGAGCGTCTTCGCATTGCGGTGGTGGGCACGGGCGGCACTGGTTCAGTCGTCACCCAACAGCTCGCTTATCTCGGTGTAAGAAACTTCCTTCTGATCGATCCCGATACCGTGGAGCGCACAAACCTAAACCGAACCGTGGGGGCCACTCCGAACGATATCGGCAACGCCAAGGTCGCGGTGGCGGAGCGGCTCATACATTCATTGCGGCCCGACGCCGCAGTGCGAAGCCTGCTTGCCGACGTCGTGGACGAAGCGGCCGCCAAAGAGTTGACCTCCGTCGATTTCATTTTCTGCTGCACGGATTCGCACGCGAGCCGTCACTTGATAAACCAGGTGAGCTACCAATACAGCATTCCCGCGATCGATATGGGCGTTGCGATCGATACCACCGGATCTGCTGTGCGTTTCGCTGGGCACGTGAAGGCCCTGAGCGCTGAGGAGCCATGCTTGTGGTGTCTAGGACAGCTGGACGCCCGACAGGTCCGCGAAGAAATGATGACCCCGGAGCAAGAAAAAGCCGACCCCTATTTCCTGGGTCGCCCAGGCGTAGTGCAGCCTGCGGTGATAAGCATCAATTCGACGGTGGCATCGGCCGCGGTGACCATGTTCCTATCGATTGTCACTGGCCTGGACGCCCCTGCGCGTTACTTAGTCTACGACGGCAATCGCCAACGTCTGGCCTCTGTAATCGCCCAAAAGGACCCGAACTGCGTATTTTGCGGTCCGGATTCCGCTGCCGGCGCCGGTGACGCGCAACCCCTGCCTGTGAGACGCAATGGCTAGAGCCAAGACAATAACAATGCGCGGAAGGGCCGAGCGGCATTCCGACGCCGTCGACCTTATCCCGAACGCCGGCGACGCTGCGATCGTCTATAGAGGGGGCCTGAGGTCGATGGCGATCAGGTGTCCCGACGGGTGCGGCGAGGTCATCAGCGTCAATCTCGATCCCCGAACGGGCGCGGCTTGGCGGCTTTTCGAACGGGCTGGCGCCGTAACCCTCTATCCATCTGTCTGGCGCGAGACCGGCTGCGAGGCTCACTTCATTCTTTGGAGGGACGATATCATTTGGTGCGACGGGCTCGACTCTCCGCGCTGGAAGGATGATGAGCTGAAGCGACGGGTAAGGAGTATTCTTCCTCCGAGAGGCGCTGCGCATAAGCATTTCGAAGAGCTGGCAGTCCAAATCGATTGTATTCCTTGGGAGGTCCTTTGGGCCTGCAATTCGCTTGTTGCGGACGGGATAGCGAGTTCATCGGTCAAGGGCTCTCGCTTCGGCTTGGCTCCCGATGCGCCGCCGACGAAGTCTTCGATCGTCGATAGGAGAGCCTAGGTGAGCAACGACGATAAACATGCCGTGGTTCTCAACGGCCAAAAGCTCGAGGTGCCATCGGCGAAGGTGACCGGTATCCAGCTTCGTCTTCTCGGAGCAATTCCGGCCGGCTACGAACTCATCGCAGAGGGACGGGGAAATGACCCGGACCGCGTGTTGACCGACACCGAAGTGCTCGATCTCTCCGGCCCTATCAGGCACGTATTCGCGAAACCACCGACAGCGTTTGGCAGCCTGATCGATGATTCCTGCTCGTAGAAGCCGGCTGCTCTGGATCGGTGGGGAACCCGGGTCTCTCTGCGTGGCAGAATGCGCCAGCAGAGAACTCACACTTGATATTCTCGATGCGCCGCTTTCGAGCGTTCATCGGACGCAAGGGCGAGCGGTCATCATAGCGCTCGATGACGGCACGGCCGAAGCACGACTAAACGATGAACTGCGTGTCCTGCTGAATGATGCGGCGTGCCACGGCATCAAGGGCTATATCACCTGCTCATATTCGGAAGCACCAAACGTCGCGGAGGTTCTCAAAGCTTGGCGTATGCACGATATCGTCGACGTTAAACTGCGGGGGCAAGAAGGCCCCATCATCGAGACGATCGCGCGAATCAAGCACGAGCCACCGGAGAGCGAAACACTCGCCATCACGGGCGCTGACTTGCTGTTCGATGAAGAGCTCATTCTCCTCAAGCGCGCATTCGGCGACTGCTCTTCTGTCAAACTGGTGAAACAAACGACTGGCTCCGCGAAGGTCTATTGCGCATTCGCGAGCTTGTTGAATTCACGCGTGGGGCCCGTCCCTCTGCCCTTCTTTGTCAAGTTCGACAAAGCTCCAAAGATTATTCGTGAGCTAACAAACTATCGCGAATGCACCACTTTGCACGTGCCGTTTAACCAACGGCCAAACCTCGATCACGATCGCTGCCTCGTCGGGCCCACGACCGGGGTTATCGCCGGAAACTTTATCGAACAATCAGAATCTCTCCAGGAGGTCGTCGACCGCGGAGCTGGCCGAGCGCCGCTACATTCGTTGTTCGAGGGAGCTCTTCGAGGTTGGCGACGTCAGGCATTCTACGCGTCGCACTATGTTTTCGATGCTAACATCCTGCAGACGATGCGCCTGTCGCGGCCAAGCATATACTCACCGTTTCGAAAGGCCCGGCTCCGCAAGCGACGCGCTCAAAATGGTCCGAACTGTGCGGAGTACAGCGAACTCGAATCGCTCCTGGCCGCCCTGCCGCCGATAAAGCATCGGCTTGGCTTGACCCATGGTGACTTACACGGGCAAAACGTCCGGGTCGCCGGCCACGAGGCAATCATGCTCGATTTTGCCTCTATTGCAGACGGCCCGCTCACCGTCGACCCGGCAGCTCTGGATGTCTCCCTGATGATCGACACTCGGATCGCCAATGATGACGATTGGATCAAGGTCGCCGAGGAAGCCTATAGGGTGGAGGCTTTGATGGCACCGGCTATTCCGCCGCGGCCAGAAGATCCCTGTGCCAATTTGCTCGATGCCATTCAATATATCCGTCAAATGGCATTCAGCGTTCAGCTCACACCATACGAGTATCCTTGCGTCGTCGCGTTGCAGCTTCTGCGCAAGGCATCCTACGGAGGGACGGGCGAAGAGCAGGATCGACGGCGCCGCTTCGCGTACCAACTGGCCGATGGGATTATCAAGCACATTGCTCGACGAATGACGCCGCAGGTCGAGCATAACGTAGCCTAGTTAAAGTCCACCTCTGCTACTCCCGCCTAGAGCTATTCCTCATTTTGGTCGCTGTACAAGCCACGCAGATTGTTGAACGAACCTGCTAACGCTTTGGGCGGCTCCGCCGGCTCCTTGGACATGTCGCCTTTGCGGGACTCTTGTCGGTTCTTGCCCGAAGTCCGATCCCTCGATCCGTTCACCACGATCGGTGTCCATGTCGCTGCACCCAGCCGCTTCAAATCGTGACTCAAATGGCTTTCTAACATGATCGGCTGTACCTGGTAGATCACCGAATAGATGCGAACCCAATCCCTCGACCCGCGATCACCCGACGTGTCCTCGAAGATGCCACTGGCCGCGGTCTTCGCCTCCTCCTGCTGCGGACAAACTTGAACTCCACTGCAGTTCCAATATCGCCAATCCCGCAGTCAGGCTTGAAGTTCTTCAACGTTCCAGCGATCTGCGGACTGGACCTGAAGTCCGCGAACGCCGCATTGAGATAGTCATGCATCACCTTCTGTACTTCGTGCTCGTTCTTCGGTCTACTAGCGCAGCGGTATCGCGGAGCATTGCTTCTAGCCTGACTAGCGCCCAGGCTTCTTCGCCCGACATCGGCTTGCCTATCGAATGCAGCTACACCAGTAGAGCTATCACTAACCAAGGCGGGCAGACGGAGAGGATGGACGTAGATCCATTGGCAGAAAGTGGAAGGACCCATTTGCCAGGCGATCACCCCGACAAGTAAACATCCACATGTAGCGGAGTTTCGCTATTCGAATGTTCTCATCCGAACTTTGATTCCGGTCACTACAGACAAACGTGGATCCTGCTGAAGCAACGCATCGGTGGCACGGAAGAGTTCACCAAGCGCGCCGTTGGGTCTTAAAACGACCTCGTTTTTCTCCTGCACTGCCTTGAACGCAATCTCTTTCCCGTCCTGCCGGACAATGTCGTAGACGAAGAAGTCGGGCTCCTCGTGGTGCGAGCGAGCCTGGTCTATGCCCCGCACCAGAAGCGGAAAGAGCGGAAGTCCGGCCCCGCGCTCGACATCGAGGAGAAAGACGAATTCCTGCGGGAAGTATTCCAGGCCCTCATACTCATAGACATCGATAAACGGAGGAGCGACGCCGCGGGCGTTCCGAAAGATGCCTTGAAACATGTTCATGCTGAACGGCTTGCGGCGCGCATCTTCGAAGTAGCCGAACAGCTTGCCGTTGAGGGTCTTCGCAAGGACATTTCCGATTCTTTCAAGAACTCTCGCATAGTCGAGGCCATCGGCGCGTTTCCCGTGCTTGGTTTGCGCGAGCTGCGACACGGCGTGATTGAGTTCGGCGAGGTATGGCTCTTGAGTGAGAACCAACAACTCCTTGGCAAACTCCCATTTTGCCCCGCTAAGCGAAGCGCATCGCTTCAACATATCCCAGAGCGGACCGGCCGAGCGCTTTCGAAAGCTTTTAAGAAGTGTGCCCTGCGGGCCTCCTAATGTGCAGTGCTCAGCATAGGCGATGTAGGAAGCAAGACCTAGAGCGCCCTCGAGGGCTTCCCTGCCCCACCGATCCATTTGCTCCAAGGCCGTCTCTGAAAGGAACCTGGCGAGCGGGTATGCCGCCGGGTAGGGAAGAACGTCGATGAGGTCGCTTAGGCCCATCCAAGTCCGATCCATGGCGCGATCGGCGTACGTCTTGATGTCCCCAGCGTTTACGTAACAGAGCGACGAGGTGCTAGTGCCAAAGTCGAACCCGAGATAGGTCTCCTCGCCGGCCTCCTCGGCCGCGAACGTCATGTCGACGTAAAAGGGGCGTCCCTTCACGACCGATTGTTGGCCTTGAGTGCCGCGTCCATAGATGAAGGTGGGCTCCGCCGTACCGTCGTCTCGTACGAGAAGCTCCACACCGATGCCACTGCCGAACACGGCATCCTTCGGAGTACTAACGCGCGAATCGAGATTGTGCCGTGCGCCCGCCTCTTCTGGATCGAACGACGAACGCATGAAGTAGTATTCAAGCGACTGTGTCGGCGCCTTACTAAGGCGGACCTTCCACCGAAGCGGTCGATTGACCAGACTTCGCAGGCTCGTGGATGACGGAAGCAGCACCCCCAGATCGCTATCAATACCCTCGAGTTCGGGGCTATCGGGCGCGAACTTCTTGAACTCGACGCCATGGTTGTTCGGGTTCAACCCGAGACACAGGCGATTGTATGTGACCGCGCGAAAGTCCCCGTGCCCCTCCGTGTAATATCTCCGCGCGCATTCGACGGCCAGGCCCTTCGAAACGATCTCTTGGAAGTTCTCGCTAAGTTCGAGTATCTCGGCCTGCCCAAGCTGGTTAGCTAAGTCTCGTTCGATTAGCGGCTTAAGCCAACCGATATTCGAAGAGCCACCTGACAGGAGGACAATCGAAATTGGGCGGCCACCGAGCTCCTGCTCTGCGCGCTTGAGAATAGGCAGGATCTCCGGCAGCAACTTCTGCTTCCAGATGCGATCCGAGAATATCGTGCGAAACTCCGCAGGCTCGAAGCGTATTGGAACCCAGGGCGTCGAGTCTTGAAAGGGCTTCTGGGGGATGTCGACGACGCAGGCCGGTGACGCCGATAGGTTAGCATCCAACTTCCACGAGGTTACGCCCGAGGAAACGGTCAGCTTAGCCTGCTCCACCGAACGCAGAACACGTCTGTAGTTTCGCACAAAGGCTGCGTGATCGCTGCGGACCAACGCGAGACTTTCTTCGTCAGCATTCTTTAGCTGAGGGAAGGCCTCAAGCGCGCGCGTCACCGCGGATTTATCGACAGAGCGATCCACTCCACGAAACAGTAGCTCGCGAGCTATCGCACTGTTAATGACGAAACCACCGACGGGAACCGAGCGCGCAGCGAGAGGCTTCGAATTTCGGCCGCTTTGGCTAATGTCGCCTGCGATAGTGGTCTCAATGATGGAGGCGTCAAACGTTCCACCGCCAAAATCAAACACGAGCGCGATATGCTTTGTTCGCTGAGCTACGAGAGGATGCTTAACGCCATAGCGGTAGTACTGAAAAACCGCAAACGGCTCCGGCATGAAGTCGATTTCGGCAAATTTTCCGGCGAGAATTCGTCGAATACTGCCTCGGTAATTCTTTAGCCAATCGTCATGGGTGATCCGGTCGGAACCGCCGACGAGCGATAGCGGTTCTGCCACCAGTATCCTTGAAGGAGCCTCGTAGCCCTGTCGACCAATCGTAGCAAGTGCCTGGGCGACTACCGCGTCCATAAAGTCTTTTGCGATGCCAAGCGTCGATCGACCGCCCTTTAGCTGCGCGAGCTTAACAGGATCATCGTTACCAATCTGAATCTTGAAGTCTTCTCTCAATTCGCTGGCTTGGTCGCTGTTCTCAAGCGCGTCAAACCCGACCCAAGACTTTTTATCTTTGTAGAGAACTACAGTGGGGATGACCGAATTCGCCTGAACCCTGACTTGGCGGACGCTGTTGATAAAAAGCTCTTTGGCTTGCGACATGTTTGAGTAAAACTTCAGATCCGGTGGCGGTGCAGCGCCCCACAGCAGGAACTAAACGAATCGTGCTGCGCGACCCCGAACGAATATTTCATAGCTAGCAACATCGGAAAAGTACAACATATGGAATGCCTACCGGGAAGCGACGGGCATACAAAAAACCTCAGCTTGATGCTGCGCTGCGGCGACGCTCGGAATTCGGTTGAACTGTATTTGTCAGAGCGCAGATAAAGCCTCGACCAGCTTCGGCACCGGCCCTCTAACCGCATCACGTTTGGAAATCTCAGAGGAATCAGCACTCAGCCGTTCGCCTGAGATAGTTCATCATGGTCGGCTGCGGCTCTATCGATCTAAAGCAGCGGCGCTGCTGGTTTGCACTAGCACCCGCCATTTCACATCGATTTTTAGCGAGCATCGCTCGCAACAACTCTCGGCTAGGCGATCGGCGCAGGAGCGCAACACACTGCGCTGACCAAACTCCGTATCCCCATAGGCTAAAGCAGCGGCGGCGCCGGTTTTTAGCGTTTCAGCCGGGACTCGCGATGAACAAGAGCGCGAGCTCTCGTTTTCAAGCCGCAAGACGTCGCAATCGAAGGCCGCTCGATCGCAGATTCGTCGCGGACTATCTCGTGCCCTGTGCCCGGCAAGCGCGTGTTATGGCTACGAGGCAATGGTGCGGTTCGTATTGAGCGTTCGCGATCAGGCGTTGTCAGCCGTCCCAACGGGACATACGTCGGCGAGCTATTTGCAGGGCGATCCAAGAAGTCGGAGGCCATTCGGAGGAAAACTCTGCGGTCGCCGCGCAGAACATATCGACAAACCCGGAACACTCCTGTAGGGAGGTGCACAATATTTAACGCGCTACCTAAGAGCGTGTCCGTAATTCAATCTGTTTCGAGTCGCCCGTATGCTTGGGGCTCCATGCTTTTAATGTGAGCTGACGCGAATGCCTGGTACCCGAGCCTATTTCAGTGGCTTGCCAGCGACCTCCCTAAATATGTGAGGAGATGACGCAATGACTGTGCGCGAGCAGCTGTTTGCCCTATTGCGAAATCTTCGATGGATAATTGTTCTGTCGGTCGCTATCTCAGTATTGCTCTACCTGCCAGATCAGATTCAGGAGCTCTACCGGATAGCCGCAGACGACCTTGGTTGGGTGACGTTCAAGGAGTTCGCGGCCTTGGGCGTGATTGGAATAACGATCTGGACAAGCGCGCTTCAGCTGACAACTGCATCCCTGCCGCAAATCCCGCACCCTACGGGGCGCCTTGCCTTCTATATAAGACTTGCTCCCGTCCTGCTTGGAGCACTGCCGATCATCGCCGCCACAGGAGGCCAATTCGCATCACGGCCGGCGCGAAAGATTGGTGAGGTCGAGGAAGTCGGCAGTATCTTCCGCATTCAGGACCAGGCGCTCGCGTTTGAGCGGAACATGCTGTTCATCCTCGCAATCGCCATGCTGATCATGCTCGTCTGTTTCGTGGCATTTACTTGGCGGATAGGATCAAGAGAACGCTCGATTGATCTGGCGAGTCGCGCCAACAACGCTTACTTCATCCGCTACAGGTTTCTCGCGCTCTCGATCGGCGGCATCGTGCTGTTGACAGCAGCATTCCTCCTGCTGCCCGATAGGCTCGCACAATTTCTCGGATCGTTCGGCGTGATCGCTCTCTTTGCGGTTTGCGTCATTGGTGTCACGGTCCATTTCGCACTCTTGACGATCAGATTTGCGTTTCCGTTTATTCCGGTTGTCTTTGGCGGCTTGTTTCTGCTTGCCTCCTTGTTGGGAGGTGACGACCACGAACTGCGTACCGTCTCTGAAGCAAACAGCCCGCCGGAAAAAGCCCGCATGTCCGCAGCCGCCGCATTCCGCGAGTGGCTTTTACAAAAGCCGCGGGTGGAGGAAGCCAAGAGGCTCGGCGAATATCCCGTCTTCATTGTGGCGGCTCAAGGCGGAGGGATCTATGCCGCCAATAATGCGGCGCGGTTTCTTGCGCGGATGCAGGATCTCTGTCCGGCATTTCGCCAACATCTGTTTGCGATAAGCGGTGTGTCCGGGGGCAGCGTCGGTTCGGCAATCTTCGCCGCTGCGCTCCACGCCGAAAATGCTTCCCTTGATTCGAATGCCGGCGACGGAAAGACATGCCCCAAAATCGCGGATTTCCTGGCAGGGGTTGGACGGGTCCAAGATATTGATGCTCCTGGGCCGGTCGAGCAGCGCGTTGCGAGCGTCCTGGCAACCGATTTTCTGTCGCCTTTGGTTGCCGGCTTTCTGTTTACTGACTTCACTCAGATGTTTTCACCGTTCGGGATCCCGGCCTTCGATCGCGCGCGCTTCCTCGAATACACTTTGGAGAACGCCGGTGACAGAATCCTCGGCAGCAACAAGGGCAGCGGCAGTCAATCCAATCTGCTAAGGGCTGACTTTCAGTCCCATTGGGCGCCCGGCAGCAACATGCCGGCCCTGTTGTTCAACACGACGGATGCCGGCAGCGGCAAACGGGCCGTCATCTCTCCCTTTGATTTTGATCCGCTGCACCCCAAAGACACGGACCTGTGTGTTCTTGCAGCGCTTGAACGTACAGGCACTGGGACGGACCAAACGGTCAAGAGCCAGTCGCTGCGTATTCCGCTCAGCACGGCCGCTTTCACGAGCGCACGTTTTCCGTGGGTGACGCCGGCGGCGACCGTCTCAGTCAAAAATGACTGCATAACCTCTCATCCGCAGGCGCGCCTGGTGGACGGCGGATATGTGGAGAACTCTGGGATTGAGACCGCGCTCGACCTGATTGAGAAGCTTAACGCCATCAAGGGCACCTCCGATGCGCCGAAATTCAGGATTTACCTGCTGTCCCTCGTCAGCGGGCAGTTCGGCGATCATGGTTCATTCATGTTCGGTGAGCTCATGGAACCGGTACGCGCGCTTCTGAGCACGCGAACCTCCCGAACCTATGTCGCCCTTAATCATGCAACCAGCATCGACCGTCGGCCCGAGGCCGAAGTGACGCCCAGTGTTCAGCGCTTTCCAACGTTCGGCCGCACGGACATCACAGGTTTGTTTTATAGCCTTCCACTCGGCTGGACGTTGTCCCAGAAGACCGAGGATATCATCTCATTGAGCAGCGGCCGCTTTTGGGACTGCGTGCCGAAGGACGACTTCGATCAGTCCCGCGAAAGGCAGAGCAATGCAGATTGCCTGCAGGTGAAGTTGTTCCATCTTCTGAATGGATCGGTCGCGACCGCATTTGAAACGCTGAAGGATGCCAAACTTGCACGGGCTGCCTACGCCGACGAGCTAGCGAAGGAATATCAACCGACTCCAAAGATCAAGCCGCAGCCATTGCTTGCTTGTTATGAGAGCAATTGGTTGCAACAGCGCGGTTATGAGGAATATCAGGAAAAAGTCGCCGCCTACGAGCACCAGCTGAGTAAATCGCGCAAAGATCATTCGCCGGCCCCTCCACCCGTTCCGCCATATCGCAAGAGCTATATGGCCTACTATCAGGCAGAGCAGGTCAAAGCCTTGTTGCAGGAATGGGATCGCGTCGAGGAAACGGATCCCCGTATCCTCGCCTATATTCTGGGATCCGTCTCTTACGACAGTGCCGATTTTACTCGCAGCAGCGAGAACTTTTCCTACAGCGCGGTTTCTCAACTCCCGCAGAAATGGCGCGATCGCATTGACAAGAATAACTCAAGGCTTCTGGCCGCAAACAAGCCCGCGGTCGACGTGAACTCTTTGCTTAATCATCCCAAGGAACTAGCCAATTTCGTGCTCGCTTACGATGACAACGACTTTGGCAACCAGCCCGAAACGGACGACGGCTGGCTGTTTCGCCCGCGAGGAATGTATCAATTGGTCGGCCGTGAGCAGTATCAGGAAGCGCAGGAACAAATGCAGCAGCTGGGCGAGCTGCAAGGACTTGATCTGCTAACGCTTCCCGACGCGCTATGGGATGCGAAGATCTCGGCCAAGGTTACTTTCGCTCACTTCCGATTGCACCGGTATAAGGACGACCGGTTATCTCCGCCGAACAGCCGCCGAACGCTGTTCGAATTGCTCAAGGATCGTGCGAACGACTGGACAGCGGTGCGCGCGTTGCAAACGGATATGGCGCATCCAGCCGACCACGCGCGGGTCAATGCACGCAGTGAGATGTTCCTCGGCTGTATCGGGGAGGCGTTGCATCCGACGAAACTCAAGACCTTGCAAAGCCAATTCTACGGTGAGGAATGAGAGTTTGATCCGGTCGCCCGCATTGCCTTGGCGAGGCGCGTAGCGCCGAGATGTCGTTGTTCGACAGTTGATGTTTACAGTTTTGGTCTTACAGAGGGATTTCCAATGATCGCGAGCGGCCAAACGAACCGATCTCTGTTTCCGCGACGGCTTGCAAGCTTGTTAGCGGCGGGGGTGATGTTCGCCGCAGCTTTGGAGCTAGGAACGGCTCCGGCGCAAGCGGCCTCAAAGCCACTTGCGCCCAATGATGTGTCCATTCTCTTTCCCCCGCCGAAGTCGGCGGGCGACCTCGCCAATCTGATCGCCGTGTCCGATCTTGCGGGCCCTTCGGGCTCGCCGCAGCGGTTGTTTTCCGACGCGGACTTCGCGCGCTTCATCGCTAACGCCGAAAATCCGGAGCATCCGGGCGTGCCGGGTTCGGGTGCACGGCACATTCAGTTTCCCGATGCCGTGAAAAAGATCGAGGCCTGGTTTGTGGCCGGCATCCGGATCGATCCGGGCGCGCCGGGATTGTCGCCGGAGATCATCGCCCAGTTCGGCCGCCAACCACAAATCCGGCTCATCATTCAGCCGGTGACCAATGGGCCGGACGGCTTCAAGGTTCATGACACTGCAGGCCACCTTATCTTCAGCTTTACCCTCGACCCCGACCGGCCTCTGGACGGTTGCGCGCCGTTCCCGCGATTCAAACCGGACGACGAAGCCTTCAAGGCGATCGTTCGTGACGTCGCGACCTTGCGCGATCAGCTTGGGGCCGGACAGTTTGGCAATGCCAAGGTCTCGACTGCCGGTGATCTGAATGTGCATCCGGGTCTTGTAGGGGCATCGGCAAAGGCGTTTCGCGATGCACTCAAGACCTTGATTGAGAAGCATCTCTCGCCGCAGCGCCTCAACACCATGGCCGTGATGGGCATCGCACCGCCCGAACCCTGGATTTTCGTGTCGATGTTACGGGTGCCGCAAGCAGGCATAATACCGGTGCCCGGCCCGACGCTTGATGGCATGCACGCGGCACAGATGTTCAGCGCCATCGGCGAAAAGCACGTGGTCCCGCAACCGGGCACGAATAATCAAAATCCGATCACGTGTCGACACGCGGCATTGCAAAATCCGCCCTTGCCCCAAGATGATCGTAAGGGTGTTTCGACCTCCGAGTTCATCGATGGTAACGTGCCCAACAGCCGCATCATCGAGATCGTCAAGACCATTGCCGATACGAAGAAGAGCCACTTCTTCAATACCGATTGCGTGAGCTGTCACACCGAGACGGCACAGCCACTCGCCAGGAAAATTCCAAATTTCGCAGCGCTTGGCGTGAACCGCGCGGTCTGGCCGAAAGAAGACTGGAATGTTCGCAACTTCGGTTGGTTCCCATCCTTTTTGCACGGCGGCCCGGCAACGGCGACGATAACCAGGCGCGCGGCAGCCGAGACGTCCGACGTGGTCGCCTTCATCAATAGCCAATTGCTGAACAAGTAACAGACGCCGTCGCCGTTCCCGGTAGCCTGCCGGGCCGGCTGGACGCATGAAAAAGATGGATGGAGTCCTTGCTATGGGCAGACCTTCTTTTGGCTCTCGTCTTTATGCCTGGTTGATGCGCTGGCCTCATATCACCAGCCTGTTATTGGCAATCGTCGTTGTCGTGATCGTGGCGGCCGGCCTGGTGTATTTCGCCCCGGAGAAGGTTCGCGAGGCAGCCCTTAAGATCAAGAACGATGCCAATCTGGTCGCTCAATTACTGCCTGCGACCCTGCCCGAGCCATCAAAAATCGAAAGCGCTTATTGGTTGCCGCAAAATTGGAGCTCTCGCCAGCGTTACTGGTTTCACCACACATCGCAGGGGACAGCGACCATCCCTGTCCCTTATCAGTGGTTTTTGGCCCTGGAACGCCCGGAGCTGTCCTTCTCTTACACGAGCTTGACAGACGAGAACTACCTGCGCCGCCTCGGCTTCATTCCGAGTCCTAGCTCAAAGGACTTCGCCGGTAATGCGCCCGCATATGGTTATCACGACGATGCGCCGAGTGGAAACACAACCAACCCCGGGTGGACTCCAAGCGCGCCCGAGAACCCGAGTGCTTTGCCGGTCGGCTTTGCCATCCTCAAGGGCGGTGTCGATCCGGCGACTGGCGTCCCGTATGAAGATCAAATCGGGCTAACCTGCGCCGCCTGTCATACGGGTCATCTCGAATACAAGAACGTCAGCATACGGTTCGACGGCGGGCCGGCGATGGTCAATCTGGGCGAGGTAGAAAGAGCGGTTGGGCTGTCGATCGGCTACACGCTGATCTTGCCGTGGCGTTTCGAGCGTTTCGCCAGCAAGCTGGAGCAGATCAAAGGGCAGAGCGTCGATCGAAAGCAGCTGCGAAGCGATCTTGAGCTAGCACTTCAGAAGATCAAGAACCAAAAGGCAGAGACCGACAGACTTTTGGCGGGACAGGGAGTGGCGGATCTCGATGAAGGCTTCGGCCGACTTGATGCGCTGAACCGGATCGGGAACCAGGTTTTTTATACCAACCTACTCGATCCCTTGACCGGCGAACTCTCCGAGCCACTCCTCAAGGGCAACTTTGCGCGCCATGATGCGCCCGTGAGCTTTCCGCCGATCTGGGACACGCCGTATTTCCTTTGGGCACAGTATGACGCCTCTGTTCTCAACGAACTGGTTCGCAATTCAGGCGAAGCGCTCGGCGTCAGCGCAAAAATCAATATGACAGCGGCCGCGCCCGGACGGCCGCTTTTTGCCTCATCCATACATCTATCCGAAATCGCGCGGTTCGAAGAGCTGCTGCGCGGCACCGATCCCTTTTCGTCCGAAGATGCAGGAGGCAGAAAATTCACCGGACTCGTCGCACCCCGATGGAAGGACGCGCAGGAGAACTTCCGCGGTGACCCAGCCTGGACGATCGATGAAAAGCTCGTTGAACAAGGTCGCGATCTTTATCGTGCTCACTGCTTTGAATGCCACCGAGGCCCGGTGAACGATGCTGGCTTCGACAAAAAGTGGCCGGAAGACTCGTTCTGGAGCGCAGAGAACCCCGATCGCTCAGCCAAGAACGAGAAGAATTGGGTAGAGATTGGCGGACATCATTATTTTAACGTCGTCCAGATGCCCGTCTCGGCGATCGGCACCGACCGCCAACAATCTAACGTCCTCATGACGCGACGCGTTCACCTACCCGAGTCACTCGGATTAAATCCTGCAGATGACCTCAACAAAGCCGGAGGCTGCGGCCTTCAGGCAGATAAAGGCGCAGATCCTCTGTTTGTACTCGCGCTCATGGACGTGGTCGGCAAAACGATCGACCAATGGGTCATTGCGAACGGCACTTCTGAAGAAACCAAGCGGCAGATGTGGGGGCCGAGGAAGAACTGCCAAAACCAGCGAGTCTATGTCGGGGCGCGTGCGAGCCGCAACGGCAAGGACGAAGTAGTTCTCGCCCTTGAGCCTCAGTACCGGGCGCGCCCGTTGGACGGTGTTTGGGCAACGGCTCCTTATCTGCACAACGGGTCCGTTCCGACACTGAGAGACATGTTGGTGCCGCAAGCCCAACGGCCAACGTCGTTTTGCGTCGGCAGTCGTGCGTTCGATCCGATCAAGGTCGGGCTTGTTACGAAAGCAAAGGCGACAGATAGCTGTGCGGCCGGCCTGACGAACTTCGATGTGTCGCTGCTTGGGAACAGCGCTCGCGGACATTCCTTCGAAGGCAAGGAAACCGACCTAGCGAAGCTGCCGCCTGGCGTCATCGGACCAGAATTGACCGACGCCGAGCGGCGAGCCCTTGTCGAGTATCTCAAGACTCTATGAGCGATTCGTCGCCACCGAACTATATGTCGGCGCTTTACGTTGGACCTTCCCGTTGAGTTCGCACGCGGATCGTCAGCACGCGTGCCATTCGGCAGAATCATTCATGCCCCGCCGACGCTAACGAGTCGCCGACAAGGAGACAGCCGCCGAGTTCGTCCGCAGGTTCCAGCGAGAGGCCGATGACGTTTCTCAGGAAGACCTCGCTTGCGACCATCACGATCACGGAGAGGATGGCGAGCTCGCAAAGCCGGCGGCAAAGCCGCTCGACGCACCCCTCCGCCGGCTGCGAAATGACCGCGCGCGGCGAGGTGTCCGGAAGTGTCGAGCATCGGGGTTTTTGAGAACGACACCATGTCCGTCAGCGCCTCAGAGCCTTTCGAACCTTGTCCAAGAGTTCGATCCCTCGGGTCCCTCGGTTTTTGCCCAGTCGTCGTATTAGGGCTTGATCTCTGTTCGGCGTCCTCGACGTCAGCTTCGGAGGCATGATCTCTGTCATTTGCAAAGCGAGGTTGAAGTGAGGTCCTGGTCCTCGGCGGCCATTGCTTTCGTCGTTTTGTCTGAGATCCCGCGGACCGTGTCCTTGACCGTGGCCTGCACGGACGGCGACAACAGGTCCCAGGCACGCTTGTTCACGAGCAACAGCGAGCTGACATCGCCGACGTTGAGCCCGGTTAGTGTATTTGGAGAGATCGCGCCAAACATAGCCATATCCCGAGCTTGCCGTGACTGCGGCGTCGACGACGCTGCGATCGAGCGCAGCGGGCACTTCCGCAGTGCCCAGCGTCACCGGCGATCCGCCCGTTCGCTTGATGAACTCGGCTTTATTGGACGAGATCACCCTGATTTTCTGGCCCTGGAGGTCCTTAAGCGACTTCAGCTCCTTGCGCGACCAGATCACCTGCTCCGGAAAGACGTACTCGCCGATCACGACGATGCCGCGCTTGGCTGGCGCTCAGCGTCTCGGCGCGACGCATTATCGGGGCAGCATCTGGTCAACCTGATCGACGATGCCGGCTATCTAGCGCCGGATCTCTGAGAGGCTGCCGAGCGCCTCGGCGCTTCGCGGGGGATGTTCGGCGGTGCTCAAAGAGCTGCAGAAGTTCGACCTGCCTAACGTCCTCGCGCGGACTCTGAGTGAGTGTCTGGTGATCCAGCTTCGTGAACTCAACCGGCACGACCCCTGATGCAAGCGCTGGTGGACTCTCGAGCTGCTTGCCAAATGTAACATTTAGTTTATGCACGCAACTGTGCGGTGTCGGTGATGACGACATCATGGACATGATCAGCAAGATCCGCAGACTCGATCCGCAGCGGGCTTTGAAGTTCGGCACATCGCGGACGCAATATCGCACCGGATGTACATGTGGGGCCAAGACCAGAGGCGGTTGGCATGTCGAGCTCAACAGCGACACGTTGCCGCGCGTGCTGGTGAATGAAATCTACTGCAAGGAACTGTCGAAGACGATCGGCAACCATGTCGAAATGACCTACTTCAGTGATCGTCTGCAGTACATGTGAAACCAGCCAACGATTTGTGCAGGCTAGATGCTCTGAGCTGCTCACGCGCCTCGATTCAGTTTTGAACGGCTAGCGAGCTCAGAGGCGCACCATCGAAACGTTCCCGCGACCATCCACGTAGCAGCGACGTCAGCTTTCATCCTGGTTTCTGCGCGGCGGAGCGAGACCCGTATGGGTTCACCGAAAAGCATGCCGGCTCATGGTCCGTCTGCATGCGCCGACGCACGAGCGCGGCTGCGGGGTCCCAACTTCGCCGGTCAGCTCGCCGCCGATCTGAACGTCGGCCAACTGACGGATTTCGGACAGCTGCGCGCACACTTTGTGGTCGCTCTTGCCCCTTGTCGCGGCTCACGGTCCAGCTTACTCGGCCCGCGATCCGTGCCCCCTCATCGGCAGCATATCATCCAGCGCCTGATCGATATCATTGCAGATGACCGTTTTGCCGCCATCGCGCGCGATGGACGATTGCGCGATGCGCCGCACGAACTCCTTGATGAAGGCGGCGCTGAGGCCCTCGCTCTGTCGCACGGCTTCATTGACAACAGCCTCAGTGAGTGGCAGGCGTTTGCCATAGAGCCGCACCAGCTTGTCGCGGCCATGAGCATCAGGTAAAGGCACCTCGATGACCTGGTCGATCCGGCCAGGCCGCGCCGCGAGCGCGCCCTCGAGCTCTTCCAGTCGGTTGGTGGTAAGTAAGAACAGGATGTCGGCGTCCTCCTTCAGCCCATCCATCTCATTGAGCAGCTTGTTGAGCAGCACTTCTTCGCGCGTTTCTCGCATCTCATTGCGGTCGCGCGCGATCAGATCGACGTCCTCGATCACCACTAATACCGGCTGCAACAGCCGGGCGAGGTTCATATATACACCGAGCGCACCGACCTCCTCGGCTGCCATTATTAGGGTGGTCTGATCAGCCAGGTTAGTTGCGAGGTATCGGATCGTGTGGGTCTTGCCGGTGCCGGGCGGGCCATAAAGCAAGATGCCCTTGCGTGTCGATTGGCCGAGCCGGCGCAGCGCATCGCGCATTCCGACAAAGCTCAATACATTTCCATCGAGCAGTTTGAGCACCTTTTCGGGCAGGATCACGTCCGCGTGGTCTACCCGGGGCCAACGATGCACCGTAACGCCGCGCGAACGGCCGCTGTAATTCGGATCGCTCTCGAGGGACAGGATCTTGCCACGGTACGAACCGGCGGATTGTACCGCTCTCTCCAGTTCAACGAAGCAGTGCTGCGCGAAAGACTCGCCGGCCCCGCCGGCGGGCACCGCGACCTCGATGTGCATCATCTCCTCTGGGTCTGTCCCGCATTGTTGCGCTGGCTCGCGGTAATAGAACAGCACGACAGCGTAACGAAACTCGTTCGCCTCGGATAGCCACAGCCCATTGTGCAGGCATTTGACTGGCGTAGCCTCGCCGATGTCGATCTCGTGGTATTGTGGCGACGCCAGCCAGACGGGATCGTGTCCGGCGCGCCGGAGCTGCGCGAATGACAGCTTCTCCAAAGTCCATCGCTGCTGCAGGCCAAAGAAGCGGACCGGCGAAGCGAACAGCTTGTCGATTGCGATCTGGATGTCCGCGCGCATGTGGCCGGGAAATTGCCGCACCATAGTCACGAGGCTGTTCGGCGGGATATCGGCGAAATGCCAGGCAATCGCGTCACGGGCCCATTCGAACTGGATTTCGGACGGATCTGGCGCCTCGGTTTCGTCAGCAGGCTCGGAGGTGATTTGCAACGTATGTCCTTCAGCTCCGATTCGTTCCTGCGCCGCATCGAAGAGCGCCTTTGCAACTGACGGTGGGAAGGGGCCGCACGCGGCCTTGTCCTGCCGTTCGATCAACATGGAAAGGGCGTAGGCATCGCGCTGATGTCTGCCGAACACCTTTCGGAATAGATCCACCACGAAACCGCGCGGCGTCTTACCGCCATCTTGAAAAACCAGCTGTACAGACTCGGGCACAGTGCAAACTTGATGACTCATTTGAAGCTCTTAGTATGAGTGAAACGGTTTGTCGTTGGCCTTACTTCGCTTGATGCGCTCCGTTCCTCGTACGGTTGTTTCGATGAACTTGCGCTTTGCCGTCCAGGCGCCATTTAGCCGCATGGAGTGGGGAGAACTCATTGGCGGCTCACGGTGAGCTTCATCAAGGTCGGCGTCGATTGGGCCGAATGGCGCAATCGACTGGGATAGCCGAGTAAGGACACGCAGGCCCCAGCGGACCAAACGCACAATCGCGTCGTGGACCTGGGCGACGGCATGTTTGGGCTTTGTCAGTATCCTCACAATTGTGCTGTCTCCTACAGTCCTTACGCGCCCGTGTTGGTGTAAAGGGCGAATGATGTCACTGCTTGTCATCCAGCCTCTCTCGTTTCCGGATCTTTCAGCAAATTGCATGCCGGTCGGGAAAGCGACTCTCAAACTGTTCTTTGCAGGAGAATCGGTACCTGCCCAGGAGCATGAGCTTCGCTTCTTGAAGCTCGCGAGTTGTCAGATTAGCGAGCGGAAATTCACGCGCATCGCGGTTCTGCCGACGGCGCTAGCCACACTCCGGCCGGCCTGTTCGCAACCGACATCCCCCCTTTTGGACAAGCGCTAGCGATAGGCCCCGCCGCGCCAGGATACGACTGAACTGGCGCTAACAACCGCGCCGCCGATGACCGGGATGTCCGCTGACTTGGGCTGCGCCTCATCACTGCTGATGTGGTGGATAATAGGGGGCATGGACTAGCAGTAACGGCGACGCGTTGCCGAATAATGCACCGACAGCTGCGGCGTTTTGGTACGTTGTGCTGAACATCGGCGGCATTCGGGAGTGCGCTGAAGAGGCCCGGCCACCCTCGACGCGTTCGGGCGGCATGCGAGAGTGCTTGCGCCGGTAGGACGAGAGTCGTCAATCCGGATTTAAGGCCCCATTGCGCACTAATGTTACCGGACAACTTCCCTGTCGGGTCTGGGGCGGAACTGACGACAATTCGGTGGCGGCTATGGCAGGGAAGATCAGCACAAGCGCAAAGCGCGAGATCACATTAGCGCTGGCGGAACGTTATCGGACGAGCGGGCAGCTCGAGAAGGAACGGATTTTGGACGAACTGTGCGCCGTTACGGACGGCATCGTCAGCACGCGTTCCGAGCACTGTGGGGATTCGGCGGTGCCGCGGCGACGGGCCGGACCTACGGAGCTTCCATTCGCGTTGCACTTATTGTGCTATGGGACGCCTCTGACCGGCTCTGCCGTAGGCGGCTCATCGCGATGATCCCGTTCTTGCTTCCGGGTCTCGGACGGCACGGCAAGTTGAAGCATTCTGCCGATGAGCGGCGGGAGGTTTTGAAAGTGAGCGCGGCGACGATCGATCGCCTGCTGAGCGACGTAAAGATCGCAGCAGCCGGGGGACGCCGACGGCGGCGCGGGCCTTTCCAGTGCCGTACGGCGCAAGTCCCGGTGCGCACATTCAATGACTGGGAATCACCTCCGCCGGGTATTGCGAAGCGGATCTGGTTGCGCACGGCGGCATGTCCGTATCCGGCGCGTTCATTCAGACGTTAACATGGCGGATATTGCAACGGGGTGGACCGAACGCTTTCCGCTCGTCGTGCGTGAAGCAGCTCTTGTGGTCGAGGCTCGAGCGCGCGCAGAACCTATTCCCTGGCCAATTCGTGGGCTCGATTTTGACAACGACTGCGCCTTCATGAACGACGCGATCGTGTCGTGGTGCCGTTCTCACCTTGCCGAAGTCACGTTCCAGGGCCTACCAGGAGAAGATTAGGCATTCGTTGAACAAGAGAACGGAGCTATCGTTCGCCGCCTAGTGAGTTACGGGCGGCTTTAAGGCATTGATGCCGCTCGCTCATTAGCTCGCCTGTTTGCGGCTGCACGGCTGCACATCAATTTCTTCCAGCCCTCCTTTAAGCTGAAGGAGAAGCATGCGAAGCCACCAAGGGATCAAGGGCTATCTTCCTCCCGCTACGCCGTACGAAAGAGCATTGGTCCACCCGGGCTCAATGAGGCATAAAGGTTGGCTGCGGGCGCACGCTTGATCCGGTGGCATTGCTGATGCTGGACGCTCAAATCAGCTGGGCACGCGTTGATCAGCAGGCTGGAAAGCCAGCGAGAACGGTGCCGCCGTTGCGAAGCGACTTGGTGCCCTTTGACCGAGAGTTCGGCAATGGTTGGGAATAGGGTGAGCAGCGGGGCATTCATCGGCGCCGCTATGTGCGGCGCAAGCCTGTGCCACGTCGGCCATCGATGCTCGACCCCTACATTCCCATCATCCAGGAATGGATTGCCGCGGCTCGCCAAGCTTCCAAACAGCGATTGAAATCGCTCACGAAAATACCCCTCAGTTACCCACCTTTTAGAACCTCTGTTCTGGTGGGTAACAAACAGGCTTTCCTCTGTTCCCGGGGAAGGAAATGGCGGAGATCGTGCGTGACCTCTCGCAACGTCGGCCGCGTCAGCCAAGAAGCCGCCGGCTGACATTGATGATGAAGCCAGCGGGCGCGCCGATGATGGCGCCGAGCAAGCCGTAGCCAAAGGCGGCAAACGCGCCGACCATCACCACGCCGTAGAAGAAGCCTATTCCGGGGCACAAGACCATCATGCCAATCAAGGTCTGATCGTTTTTTTCTTCGATCCGGTGCAGGCGTCGCTCTTTGGAGCTCTCCACATAGGGCCCGGCTGGCTCACGCGAGCCGCAGTGCCGGCAAGCCAAGGCCGAAAACGAGACACCGCTGCCGCAGTCGTTGCAGCCTATCAGTTCGTGTTGTGCGCGCTGACCCGTCATGAGCCCAGCCTCCTCAGTACCCCGCGGCGCTATAAGGTCCACCCTTGACGCGATGGGGGTGTCGGCGGGCATTTGTTGTAATGGGTTAGGTCGGGCTGACGACGATCAGCTTAGACGCCATCGCCACGCCCCCCGGCGAAGATCTCTATTTCAGCAACTCATCGATCGAAACCTCGCCAAACGGAGTTGGAATCGCGCGCCTGGCGACGAAAAGACCGATCACGCGCGTCTGTGGCGCGCGCTCCAAAATCATCTCCTTGATGGCCTTGAAATGGGAGCCTGTCGTGAGAACGTCGTCGAAGATGCCGACAATACCACGCAGGTTTTGCAGGTGGTTTTCCGCGATCCTGTAGTTCTGCTTGAGTTCGGCCGGTGCCTTCCGGTTGCCGCCCTTGAACGTGTCGGTAGAGGCGATCTGCTCAATTAGTTCCCGGACGTCTGGCGGCGCCGGCGCACGGATTCCTCTGCAAACCTGCACCATCCGATCATCGTAGGCAGGATCGGTCTTCACCTTCGATGGCGGTATCGGAACGATCGTGGCCTTGGCTAACCATTCGGCGTTCAAGACCGCAGACAGGTCGCGAGCGCATCTGGCAACGGCCGGAGCTTTGTAGTGGTAGCCACCATCGTTACGCTTCTTCTGAAGATTGTGAATCAGCTGATTGGTGTCGCCACCCTGCCAACCCTTACCGGCCGTGTATTCGTAGAGGAAATGACAATCGTCACCCTCATCGAGGTACCAGTGGTCCCGGCGGTTGGTCTCGTCAATTTGCTGAAGGAGGAGTGCCATTACCCAACGCACCCCAGATATCGCCGAGGTCGCGAACACGGATCGCGCCCCGCTTCTCGAAGTTCGCCGGCCAGGTGATGTCGTCCCGCTTGAAGCAAGAATCGAGAATGAACAGCTTGCGGCCCTGCTGAAGGGCGGCGCGGGCTTGCGTGAGCGTCCCGCTTGTGTCGCTGGCCTCGACGATGATCGTTCCCTCGGTGAGAGCGCTCATGGTGACATTGCGCTCAGGGAAAAACAACTTGTTCTGGGGGACGTGCTGGCTGGCGTACCGGAGAACTGGCACCTGAGAAATAAGCAGATTGTCCTCCGCGATCCTGCGCTGGAGCGCCTGATTTTCCTTCGGGTAATAGGTCCCGATCGGTGTGCCGATCACAGCGACCGTATGGCCCTTCGCCTCAAGCGCGGCCGTATGAGCTGCTGTGTCGATACCGGTCGCGAGTCCCGAGACGACGGTGAAGCCGCGCTCAACCAACGCACGTGACAACTTTCCCGCACGCAACTTCCCGTCTTCACTTGGATTGCGGCTGCCCACAACGGCAACACATCGGGTCTCAACGAGCTCCCAAGCGCCTTGAAAATAGAGCATCTCGACCGGATGCCTCGCATCTCGGAGCTTCGCAGGATAGTTGCCGGTGAGATTCAGCCGAGTGCCGAACCTAGACACGCCTGCCCTCTTGAGCGCGGCTAAAACTTCGGATGCGCGAGCGTCGGCCACCATCCCTGAGACGAAGTCGGAGGGCACGGCAGTCGGATCTGACGCGAATTTATCTGCGATCGTTTTGAACGTAGCCCCCTTCTCGAGCCACAGCGCTTCGTACGCACCCAACTCCCTGCGCGGCGAGATTGACCGTACGGCCGGCCCATCATTCATTCGTGCGAGAAGGTTCATCGTCCAACCCTAGCTAGGCTCTGCCGCGGCGTCGAATCCGCAGAATCGAAGTCCCCTACTTTGAAGAGCCAACGCTTTTCGGGGGCCAAAGCGTCAGGAGAGCGTATCACGTTATAAGAACAAATCAAGAACATGGCGATATATCGTTACAAAACATCGGGTTAAACGGTTAATATTTTCTTGATTGCACTTGGCGCGCCCGTTCATCGGGCCCGGCCGGGACTCTATCGGTCGGCCGCCTCAGCCCCCACGCGATAGCGGCGTACGAATCGCGGCCTCCATGGGCACCCGATCGGCCAGCCGCCACTAAAAACAGCTGCCCTCCACCAGAAGGGAAAAGGTGTTGATGAGTTGGCGCCGTTCGCTCGCAGCGCCCCGGTCGACGAGTGTTGGCTAGGCAGCGGTCCGCGCGGCTCTGCCTATGGTCGCCCCCGACCCGTTAGGGTGCGGCGGCTTCCAAAGCGAACGATCCGTAGAGGGTCGGTTGGGGCGGTGCGCTTTGCGGGGGACCGCGCCCCCTTCCTCTTGCGGACGTTGACAATCAACATACGGGAAAATCGCCACCGTCCCATGCGGAAAATCCGCATGGCACACGTTGTTCACAGTCTGCGATAAGCAGTCACGACAGCATCCACGTCACGCGATTGTCCGCATAAGCGAGCTCCGCGAGGCCATCACTGAGTTCTCCGGACGCAGTAGTGAAATCAAACGTGCTGGAGGCCCACGACGAACTGCGACGGCAAATTTCGTCGCGATTTCCCTTCGTATTCGAGAGTCTTCGCGATTGCGGTGGCCGGATCGGTGGAGTGGCGATGCCGCGGCATCTTTGCGCTCAGTACGGCCACTATCTCGAAGACAGCTTCGCGCGGCTCATGAAGGAAGTCGCATCCGTTCCCTAGTCGGCACCGCCCCATTCAGCCCTCGGAGCTATCGTCAGAACGCCCCATCGGGCGACGCGATTAAGCCGATGAATCCGATCCGTCAGGTAGAAAAGACCGAGAAGGGTGTTCGATAGCAGGTTCGCCAAGGCGAACCACGTAAGCGCACCAGAAAAGCCGGAAGATGGTCGGCCGCCAATTCGGCGCGGCCTCAGCCAACCAATATTTGTCGGTAACGAGAAAACGTAGCCAACGATGTAGAGCGCGAGCGTTAGGAAGGCCATGTAGCCGAAAAGGAACGACAGAAAGCGCCGGCGGCTCAGGTTCTCGAAATACGTTTCCGTGTTGACCTTGTGCTCGAGCCGAACAGGTGGTTCCCCGGGCATAGGGTCATCCATCTCCTGCTTGCCGAAAGTCGCGACCGCGGCAAGTGCAGCGATGAAAAACCCTGTTAACACGCCAAGGAAGTTGCTCAGCCCAGCGGGCCCAGAGCATCCTTCACGAATTCGGATGAGACGAGAGGCAGAGCGAAGATCGCCGCGAGAACAATCGATAAGCCGAAGTCGAACTTCCACTTCTCGGGGTGAGCTATCATCAGATACTGCAAAGGGACGAGGATCTGCCACATGGTTTTCTATCCAACGAAGTCTTTGATCTTCGAGATCAGTTCGTCGCTCAGAGTGTCGGAGACGTCCGGCAGAGCCTGACGAAGTGTTACCTCTGCAGACTTCACGAACAAGGCTTCGCCGGCATCCGCCCTGGCGGTATCGACTTTAGCACTGTGAGCTTTGCTCGTTTGAAGGATGAGGCGCCATCGCAAGATCAAAAAAGGATAAATCGCTGATTGCCCCGCAGAATGTCGCCCCCGCGCCACTGTGTTTTTCCTTGGGAACATCGCATAGCGGCCTACAGAATCAATGCAATGGACGATCTACCAAAAGTTGATCACCGCTTTTGGCCGCAGAGCGTAGTTCCGCGACCCAATTTTGCCGCGGCCAAGCCTGCCGAGGGTCTCGGAAATGCGCGTGCACTTGTTGACGAACATGACGCTGCCCGACTTCGGCAGACCGACACGCTTGTATTCCGCAATTAAAAAATCTATTCGGTTTCCGCAGCCGCTCGACCTCTGAATGAAATGCGGACTGGCTCGAAGACTTGGATTCCCAGGCGAGCGTGACTGGGTTCGCGGTAGACCTCGATCACGGCTTCAAAGGCGACGGTCGCACTGCGGTGAGCCCCTTCTTACCCTGCTGTAAGGGGCCACCGCAGGCGCAACCAATTGCACATCAGATCATTGCGTGCGGCGCCCACCCGCCTGTACGACTCCCGGTCAAACTGGGATCCTGCTAGTAGGATTACCGAGCCATTCTGGCTTTGAGCGGCCAGGCCACGATGGCTTGGTACTGATTTGCGCTGAACCAACCGTGTGGCGACGACGCTGCCGGAACGCGCTGCTAGCCGAAAACCTCAATGCCGCTCAATTCCGGCGCGTGCATCAACACGCGCGATGATTTTAGGCGTGTGTAGTTTGGATTCCGCCGGCGACTCGCGGCGCACCTGTGGTAGGGCGCTCTACCCTTTTACTTTAAGGAAATCAGTAATGGGCGTCTATTTGGTCACTTGGGATCTAAACAAATACAAGCCGAACTATGCGGAGGCGCGACAGAATCTCGTCGATCACATGTCGCGCTGCCCACATATTAAAGATGAGGGTCTCGACTCGGTATGGTTCATCCAGTCCGCCTCCACAGCCGAAACGCTGGATTCTGACATCCGGCGATACATGGATAACAACGACAGGCTGATGGTCACGAAACTGGTGAATGGTCAGCATCAAGGCTGGTTGTCCCAAAAGGTCTGGGACTGGATCAACGCGTGCATCTGACTGAAGGACTTCCAGGGCTAAGGTGCAAAACCCGAGTTGCAACGCAAAGCAAGAAAATGAGTTCATGGGACGGACTTAGCCCTGGCCAGTTCTTGGCGCGAGTAGCGTTTTCAATCGCGATCACGGCCGCCGTGATCGTCGGAACATTCATCGCAATCCGCTACATGGTGGGCTTTCATCGGTGATCACAGCAAGAGAGCGCAGCAATGGCGAATGAACGAGATGTTTTCGGCCCGGATCGATGAGATCGAACTCAACGAGTCGGCAGCGATCATAGTTGAGCAGGCCGACGACGAGATCACCGCGGTTATTGCGAGCGTTGTAGGCGTTCACTTTCAGGTCTCGGCGGATCAGGCGCTCAAACTCTCTCGTGCCTTGGCTGTTGCCGCGGAGAATGCGAAGAAATTCCGTGTCACCGATTGACTTGCCAGACTTGCCGACCGGCGGACAGAAATCGCCGATGAGCTTAGGGAACTCTTGCAGAGCATCCAGTTTCATTATGCATTTGTACGTCATGGTCGGGATTGCCGTGATTGTCGCGGTTTTGATCCTGGCAGCACCGCTTATCTTCACCCTGCTCGGCGACGGCCTGCATTGGAAAATCTTGGCAGTAGTCGCGACCGCGGCCACTGCCATCGGTATGCTCTGGATCCCGGCCGGCTTCGTTGCTATGCAGTGGCTATTGGATACGCCAACAGAGCTCAGGAAAGCGTAAACGGCGGCTGCAGATCGAAGCTCGCGGACTGGCTGCAATGCGAAGAGCTCTTCACGTGCCCTGGTCGGCGAGGCTTCTGCGCAGGCTTCGCCTGCGATCTTGATGGTGCCCGCGGCCGGAAGCGAGGCCCGGCAACGGAGGCTAACCCAGCCGGACCTCGCAGCCGCTTGATCCCGGAGGGATCGACGTGAAGGATTGCATAGAAAGCGTGCCGTTTTCCGTCCTAATTGCGTATCGTTTCGCCGGAAAGCACCAATGCGATACGGGGCGGCGAACCAAAGTCCGCCAGCCGGCGAGTCACCGTGTCAAACGACACGAAGATCGACTTGAATTTCGCGGCTCACTGCAATGCGCGCACCGGCATCCATGCAATAGCCGCAGGCCAGCACATTCATCGCCCGATCTCGGAAACTCTCGATATGATGCGAGCCTTTGCGAGCCCGGTATTGTTGCTCTCAATGAGCTTGTCGCGGGCTACGCTTAGTGAGCAGCGATTTCAAGCTCTCAGCGCCTGATGCCGAATGCCAGGAGCCGGAAGTTCGATGTGATCGATTCGAAGTCTCTCGACCGCATCTCACGCCACCTCGAAGACCTGGGCGGCTTTCACAACGCACCACGTCTGCCTGGCGTCCATTTGATCGCTGCCCAGGTCCTCAGAGGTGTAGTCGGTCGAAGGAGGGTATGGCGCAACAGTCGGCGAGACGGGGCCGGAAGAACCAGATGAACTCATTGTGCCTGGAGCACGCATTTATGATTTGGTTCCGGTCCGCGAACTCCCATACGGGCCCGCAGCTCCATCGCTGCATCAGAGGCCGGACAGATGGCAGCATCCGACCACGTGCCGAACTCTCTCAAAAACCGCTTGCATCTCGCGGGGCGTCCACAGATGTTTTCAGGCCAAGCGGGCGGATCGGATCAAGTGTTCTGGGACGGAACGGGCCCGTGTCTGTTATCAAGCGGCTCGAGGATGGGATCTTCCGCTGGCCGAAGATCGAGGATGGCGTGATGCGCCTGTCGGCGGCGCTATTGTCGGCATTGCTCGAAGGTCTCGACTGACAGCGTCTCCGCGAGGGACGAGAGACGCCGGCGCCAACGCAAGCGGGATAGTTGTTGGCGGCACTGCGGCGAAGTGAATCAGGCGCTTCGGCCGCGTCGCCAGATGGCCGCGAATATACTCTGAATTTAGCGACGCCCTGCCTGACGATCCCGAGACGCGCAAAGCGATGCTGCTTGCCGAGTGGTGGGAGAGCGACTGCGTCAGATCATCAAGGAATTGCAGCGGCATCGGTTTGGTCGCGCCTTCGCGCCGAGACTTTAGACGCTTGCTCATCATAACTTGTACCGCGTGTTGATAGCCGCTCATCCAACCTAAACAACACCGGCTTGCAGACTCTGGTTTTCAAGTAGAGCGAACTACCATGGCGACCATCGGCACCTACAAGAAGACCGGCAGCAACAAGCTCACCGACGAAATCGTCACCCTCTCGCTCCAGGCCAGGAACGTCCGGATTGTCCCCGAAACCAACCGCTCCGGCGACAACGCACCGAGCCACCGGGTCTATGTCGGCCGTGTGGAGATCGGGCCCGTCTGGTCCAAGCGCTCCAACGAGGACCGCGATTATCTGGGTCTGAAGCTCGACCATCCGAGCTTCACCGCTCCGATCTTCGCCAACCTCTTCGCCGACGAGGAAGGTGAGGGCTTCAGCCTGATCTGGTCCCGTCCCAGCCGTCGCAAAGGCGACTGACCCGATCCACAATGCCTCGCCCGGCTGGTCCGGGCGGGCCATTACCTTGCGCAGGAGCCGGCCGCGATCTTGCGGCAGCGTCGCACCCCAACCATGCGAGCTGCGCAGGACGGACGCACCGGTTCCCTCAAGGAGCTTTAGTCGCAAGTAACCGAGCGCGCGTCGTCGTGCTTGAGGTGTCGCTTTCGGACATTGTAACTCACCAGCCAGATCACGCCGACCGCGATCGGCACGAAGGCTGCGGTCAGGAAGGAGGGCTCTACTCGCAGTCCGACATCATGCGCGCCCTTGGCAAGATAGCTAAACAGGCTGACCACATAATATCCTATCGCCCCGACCGACAATCCTTCGACCGTGCACTGCAGCCGAAGTTGCTGTCTCGCGCGCTCGTTGATAGCCTGCAACAGGTCACGATTCTGTCGTTCGATTTCGACGTCGACCCGGGTTCGCAACAGATCGGCGGCGCGCGCGAGCTTGACCGACAGAGTCGCCTGGCGATCCTCCACAGTTGCGCAGGTTCGCATCGCCGGCGCCATGCGGCGTGCCAGAAACGACGACCAGGTGGGATAGCCCGAGACATCGTTGCCTTCAATGATGGATAGTCGCGATTGGACCAGCTCGTTATAGGCCCTGCTGGCGCCGAATCGAAACAGACTGCCGGTCGCGCCTCTTTCGAAGGATGCGGCCAGAGCCGTCAGCTCGGCAAGCAGACGGTTGTTGAACTGCAGCCCCTCACCGCTTTGCATTTTCTCGAGCGCCTCAACAAGACGGCGGTCGATGCGATCAACAGATGGTGCAAGCTCAAGGGCCGCCGACAGGCCAAGCAGCGCCAATGGACGGTAGGTCTCGATTTCCAGGAGCCGTTGCACCAACGCTCCGAGATCGTGCGACGTCAACCCGAGGTCGCAGACGAGGATTTTCGTGAAGCCTTTTTCGTCTACGCGGAAGTCTGAAGCGGCAACGGCTGCGCCGCTCTTTGTGGCAACCATGGCCAGGCTGTTCTTGTCAAAAATCTGTTCGGCCCGCCTGGTCGGCGAGGCGTCCCGCTCCACTTCTAGCCTGATCGCGACCAGCAACTGTCCGGTCTGACGTAACGCGCGGATCAGCGATCGGACGGTGTCATCGACTTTGTCAAAACGGTCTGCGGCAGAACAATTTCCGTTAGTCCAGATCCAGGTGAATGTTGTAAATTCCGAATGCTGCTCCCAGCGTAGCGTAGCGGGCCCGATGACAATCTGATGAAGTTTCGCCGATTGCTTAGGCGGCGTAAGATTTCGATCGAGGCAAAAATCGATAAAACGGCAGCGATCGGTTGTGGCCGCCTCGCCCTGTGCAAGAAAAGCGAAGTGGATCACGCTGAAGGGCGATACAAGGCGCGTGAAGGGGCGCGCGTGCACTTCGCCGAGCACAGCGTCGCGTTGCGGATGTGGCGTGAAGGTTCGCAGATCCAGTTCATCGATCATGTATTGACGCCTCGCTTCAGGGTGAGCAGGGACCGTCAGCCTTGACGCGGGAGGCAATGGCGGTGCAGGGAAACGGTTGCGCGCGGCTAGGTTTCTGATCGAGTCATGTCGACGATCACTACCGCCTTGAACTCGGGAAAGAGGTCTTGCGCGAGGAAGGTCAGGCCAGGCAGTTTGAGATGGAGCCGCCTCATCCAGCTTTCGAATGACGCCATCAACGTATGGTCCGGTGTCTATGGCGAAATGCCGGCATTGTGACTCAATAGGTGTAGCGGTGCGCCAGCAAGCCGTTCCGCGACCTTGGCGGTGGTGCGCGGCACCGTTCGACGAATGCCTAGATTTACGTGGACATGGTTGTTTGTCTCCGAATCCCACCGACATCGCCCGCCACCGAAGGGGTGCCGCGTGCAAGGGAAGATACGCCGGCCCTCTTCTGAAAGCAGTTTTCCGGTGGGACGGCCGATGCCGCGCCAGGCCGTGGCAAGCAGGAACGTCTTCCGTTCTCCCAGCGTGGTACAGATAAACGACCTCCGGTGCGGCAAGCGCATTGTCGATTGACGGATCGAGGCCCAAACTCGACTCCCATCTTGTTGCCGGCGCCAAACTTCCTGCCCAAGAGCCGGTGCAGGATTTGGGCCAGCACTATAGAAGGGGCACTCTCGCCTCTTTTTTACGCAATGTGGCTTTCGAAGACCGTCGCAGGCGGGTTTCAGACATGAGCACGCTTGTATTCTGACAGTATGCGCACGTGGCACAGACCACAGGGAAAGGGCTGTTTTCGGCAAGGTGATCGCTCGCCCGGCCGCTGCCATTGTTTGAGCGGCCACGCTCTGGTTGGATTTGTCGATGCAGAGCCATGCGAGTGACCGCGCCCGGACCCCCGGGCAAGGCTCGGCGATGGGCTGATAACGTCACGTCGCGTGAGGTTGACTGGATCACGCAGCTGGAGCGCTCTCCTCGCCTTTGAAGTGTCACTCAGAGCAGCGCAAGCGTTGCGGCTCGACCGGTTGTCGCAGGGAGGCAGATACGTGGCGATCGTTGTGAGCGATCGACCAAATAGCGGCGGATCACGGCCGGCGCCAATTGTGAGCGGGGCATAGGGCCGAGGCAGTGATCCCGGAAGCGGAAATCTGCGCTGGCAGCACGAAGAGCCAATCACCACTGAATACGTTGGGCCGGCTTCTCGGCGGGTCTTGGCATCGCCGCGTTGTCCTTGATGTCAGCTCTGTTCGGATGGAGTGCACGAAAGGGCCTCTTCGATGGATTGATCTGCCCGAAGGACGGCTGCGCCTCATGATGGCCGGCGGTTCAATTAAGAGCCAGAAGTCTACCGCTCTCGGTAGAGCGTTCATCCAGTTCATCAGTACCCCGGAGATTGCTTGATGCGTTCACAAAGCACGGGCTGCACGAACTCCAGCGCCCATAGGGGGCACGGAGGAACGAGCGCTGCAAACGCATTCCAATCAGGGCTTCACATTTTTTTGCCAATTATCCGCGGTGGTCTACGCATCGTAAGCAACGAGGCTCTCGCTGAGAGAATGTAGCTTCGTTCGAGCATGGCTGATGTCCTCGAAGATCGCTGCGTCTAGCGCAACGACGCTTCGGAGCGTCGCTCCGATTATGCTTTCCAAGTCGGCCTCTGCGGCTGTTGCCTCCGCCTGCAGCTTCGCTGCCTGCTCTTCGCTGGGCTCGTCTTCACCATTCAGATACACATCCCAGTTCATTACCCAAAGATCACGTGAGATCGAGTTCAGCTTGTCGATGAGATCAGCCCTTGCCGCTGCAACACGTGCCTCCCATCAAGGCGTAGCGTCCTTTGGTTAGAAACGAAATCTAGGAAGCGATCAACTTGTCCAGCCGCTTCGTGCGCCCAAAAGCTCAAGCTATTGATGTGGTCTGGGTAGTACTGTAACTGCTGTCGCACGGTCCCGATCTGACCTGCAAGATCATCTCGCATTCTGCCCAGCGTGGAGATGCGATTGCGGAGTGCATCGCTCTTCAGAATATCCGTCTGCATTCCTTGCAAACGCACCTGTCGCAAGACCGGAAACACGGCAATGGCTGCGATGGCGGCAGCAATCATTGTCTGATACCTGGAGAGGAGAAATTGCGCGCAGCCGAATGGCGCGCTTTGGGGGTCGAGAGGGCACCCCGTCGAGAAGGTAGCGCCGAGCGCAAAACCTACGACGCCAGAGAACACAACAGCTGCAAAATAACCTATCGCCGCGTTCCATGCTCGATCGCTGACCCACCACATCAATGCAGCCCCCTCGAAGTCGCCCGCTGACAAGCATGCCATTGTCAGAAACATTCGTCACGCTCTGCGGCGTCGAATAGCCAGCTTTCTGGGTACGGCACGAGCAACGCTGATATTGATTACCGCGGGGAGCTCTTCGGCATTGGCGTAGAGCAGCTCCGCAGCCTACGTGCTGTTCATGGTCAACAGTGGCCTTATGCTCCTTGAAGACCGTGTTGGCCATGTTGGGCAGACCGGTTCCAGGCATAGCTGGCGATCTGCACCGACCCGATCAGCAAGATGACGGCGAGCAGCGAAAGGCGGACGCTCCATAGCGTTTGCCACACACCGCCAGTCGTTTCCTGAATGCGCGAAGACTCATCTTGCCGATGCATGGCTCGATTGATCAAGGTTTCCGGCACCGTCGTGCCGAACATTACGTACGAGCCGCAAAGCTCACCGAGCAAAATGCGCGTGCTGCTTCCTCGCTCTCGAAGCCGGAAAATGACATGGCGAGAGGCGCGGGAATAGTCGAAGGGGTCTTTTCTTGCCGAACAGCACAAAGCATCTCGCCTCACATCAATTCATATCACCGATCACAGGAGACGTGGCATCTTCAAAGCAAGTCCGAGAGCAGCTCCACCAAGAGGCGCGGCTGATCGCACATTGCAATCAAATCTGCGCCTCCACCAACAAGCGGACTAGAATGGCGTAGGGTATCGACGCTCTCTGGGCAGCTTGCCGAGGAGCCGCGCGCTGCCCTCGGCAACAATAGAAAGTCCATACACCCACTTAAGCTCGAGCGATGCTTCAGACGCTTCAATAAAGTTCTTGATCCCTCGCAGAATAGATAGATCGCGGTCGTTATGAACGGAGATAGTTCAGTGCCAACTGGTATTGTAAAGTGGTTCAACGCAACGAAGGGCTATGGCTTTGTCAAACCTGATGATGGCGGAGCCGACGTTTTCATACACATAAGAGCAGTCGAGAAAGCCGGCTACTCCGCTCTTGCTAAGGGAGCAAGGATCAGTTTCGACATTAGGATGGGCAGCTCAGGACAACGTCTCGGCAGAAAACCTGCGGATGGAATGAGCTCAACTTCGGCGATTCGCGGCTTTCCGCGCGCTTCATTTGCGGCCAACCGCGCCTGCAGCACGTCGGTCCTGCAGAAATCCAGCAATAATCGCGAGACTTTTGACGGATTTCATTGCCTCGATGGTGTAAACTTGTAAGTGGGAGAATGCTTAAGCAGGTCGGCCCAACAGAATTTCCCCGCTCTTGAACCTTGTCAGCGCGCTCAAGCTTCAAGGATAGAGGTCCTGATATTCGGTGGCGCCGCAATTGCCCAAGCAAGCAATCAAAGTTGGAAATGGCTCTGCTGAGATACAGGAACTCCTGCGGCGCTTAACGTTGGAGGTAAGAGCGCTCAACGTCTGTCTGGACGATTTTCTTCAAGTCCGGGCCAAGGCACTCGGCATTACCGGGCCACAATTGGCGATCTTGATGGCCGTGACGGACTTAGACAGGGACAGCGGTGTGCCGGTCAGCGCGGTCGCAAAATTGATGAAAGTCGACCCGTCATTCATCACGACACATTCGAAGGCGCTCGAGAAAGCCGGATTAATGCGTCGCAGACCCTGTGTCACGGATGCTCGGGTTGTCCAGATGTCGCTAACGGACAAGGCTTGTAAGCGTCTCGCGAACGTCGCTACACAGCAGGAGGAACTCGATCATTTTGTATTTGGTGAGCTTGGCGTTGAGAAAATGACGACACTGCCCAGCCGGCTTGCAGCGCTCAGAAAACGGCTGGAGAGAGCTCGCTTAAAAGCTGCAGTTGATCTTGGAGCGGCGACGCTCCGAGGTAGGGCCCGAGTTTAGTCGAGAGAAGGAAAGCGCTTTCGATGGCTGACGGTTGTTTTTTACGGGGGCCGTCGCGCATTAATGCTGGGCAGCGTCTTCATCAGGCGCAATCGGCATCCTCGCGTGCGGCATCAATGCTGACCGAGACTACCTTCAGGTGCTCAAAAGCAAGACGCGAGCAGCAAGCAGCGGATCAAGAACAGCGCTCGGCTGTAGGTCATTTCGATGTTGATACGGGAAATTGCCTTGAACAGATCCGATGAGGCCTCGATAAACATCCTTCGGGCAAGAAAATACTGAAGAGCCGTATCGACTGGCAGTGGCAAGATAGGTCAAAGCAAGATCTTCCACACGAACGGCGGGGCCGCGGTCTTGCGCATGTACTCCAATAGTTCTTGCAGAGTCAGTTCATCGTCGAAATAAACCTCGCAGTTATCCGAACGCACTTCGATCCTGAAGGCATCCCCGCCTGTCCAAATGACCTTCTCCTCCCATCTGTTGCCCTGCGGGTTCACATCTTCGCGCGTTGCAATAGTCATGTGGCAGTTTGCCAGATACTCAAGTAGGGAGGCCTCTTCGCCCCTATTCAGCACGAGACTGCCGTCAGTTGACATTTCGATCTCCTTGTCGAAGGAACTCCGCGTCACATCGGATTTTAGAGCGTTGGTCCGACCGTAGCGGCATTTCAGTATCGATTAATGCGGCCAGCCGTGCACTCACGCACAAATTCCACGCTTGATCGCCTTTTTAGATGGATCTCCGCATGCGCGCCGGCGATGGCGGTTCGCAGTTGATTTCCGCGGCGGCAGCAGCTAGTGCGAAGCAACCATCTGGGGTTAGCGTTGCGTGCGTCGCCTCTTTTGTCCCCGGGGCAGTTGACCGAGCGCGTTAGGCCTATCGCGAGGTCTCGCAGTCGATCTATGGGTACAATGGGCGTCAATCCCGCTGACAAAACCTCGTCGTGCGCTCGCATCGTCTTCATCGTCGAACTTCGCGCAAGGAGCCCAACGTTGATGATAAAGCCGCCCCATGCCTTCCGGATCGCTCGCATCGATCGTCTTCGAGAGCTGCTTGAAGGAAGGCAACTTGGGAAATCCAACTGATCTGAACAGCCCCCCAGAGCCGGACGCAGGTTGCCGATCCGGAAGAGCGTTCCAGACGAGGGAGCTGCGTACAGTCCATTCACCTTGTCGATCTACACGCGAACCTACAACAGCCGTGGCGCCGGCATCAGGCCGGTAGGCGAGATCGGCAGGCACGAAGCCGTCGTTGTGAACATCACTCTGTCGGGTCACAAATATGCCAACGAGTGGATCGAAGCCGGCAAGCGCCTGCGCGCGGCTTCGCTGCAGGTATCGCTGCCCACGGCATCGGCACGGCCCGAGCCTTCCAGGTTGACGAGATCGCCGGCGTGTTTTCAGGCCTCGGCATGAGCCTGAATTCGCTCGTGACATCGTTTCTTGCTCCGCTCGCTGTCACTGCATTGATGGGTTAAGTCTGCCCATGACGTTTCACTTGAAGGTCGTGGGCAAGCATGCAATGTCAGAATCACGAACCGACTGGACGTGACTGACTCCTGTCTAATTCGTCCGTTGCTGAGAACCGAACTATATTAGCGATCAGCCCGGCGCAAATGCCCGGCTTATTCGTTGCACTCGTCTCCAGAGCACAGCTCGCAGGAATGAGCACGTGCGCCGGCGACCCAGTCATACTAGCGTCTGGATCACACACCAGGGGTTTTCGCTTCGCAGCTCAGTCCTCGAGCACGCTATCGTTTCCCTTAGTCCTGCGATGGTGTCACGCTCTGGTACCTGCAGCGGGCGATAGCGTGACTCGCGCTCACGAGGCGCGGGGGGCGTTCCGACGGATTGCGACTAATCCTAGCTCGGAGCTCCGTAAGATCGGCGAACACGTCGGCTTGCCGGCGCAGCTCGTCGGCGATCATAGGAGGATGGAGTGCCAGTGTGCCCGGATAACCGCGCGCCGCAAAGCCATGACCTCATGGCCTTTGTCACCACACGCGAGTGTGCCGCTTATGTTCGAACAGCCGTGACAATCGGCTTCAACGACGGCTTCAATGCCATCATCGGCGGGCGAGCTCCGGCAAAAGCGACTTCCTAGAATACCTGCGCTTCGGTTTGGTCGTACTGACAAGGATTTCAATGCAAAGCTTGATCTCGCAAAGCCGCGAAGCCAAGCTCGTCAGCGAAACCTTGGCGGCCGACGGTTGGGCGGAGCTTACACGAAGGCGACCTGCTTCTGAACGCGCGGCGCGCTCGTCACGTCCGTGTGTCTCCCTCGCCAGCGGCCGTAGATCCAGGCTTTTGGGCAAGCTGTGTTATTCATCGGATGCGTCGCTTCACGACCGTGTCCTTAAATGCGTGAAGAAGCCCAAAAGATCCTAAACGCCCGAGTTCGAGCTGCCTTCCGATCGCTCACGGCGCCGAAGGTGGGCTTCTCTTTTAACGGGTGCGAATTGCCTTCAAAAACTCGCCGCCTGGCCGAAAGACGATCTCCCCGAGATAGCGGTTGCCGTCGCACAGGATCTGAACCGTTTGGCCGAGCAGATCGCTAACATTGATGATGTCCCTGATGCGCTGGATGCCCCCTCCGACCTCGATAGAACCGCCCTTCTCGTCCTTCGTCGCCTTATCCCATTTCCCTATGGATTCATGTGAAATACTCTCGAAATCGGCGAGTAGGATAGCTTATAGTTGCGCGATACGCGTACAAGGGGGCTTCTCGGTGCACGACAGTTCGGTGGAAAGAGCCAGATGGCTCCGCGATTTGCTACGCTTTTTGCCTCTGCGCAGCCAATTCGTGCTCTCCGGCAATACGCGGGACCTTCAGATCCACGAGGTCAGTCCGGGCGAGTTGACCGCAGCGCCGTTATCGAGGGTTCTGCCGGACGTTTTAAAGGCAGCTGGTTATGGGCGGATCGCATGGTTCGATCTTCTGAACGGATTTCGGGACGTGGAGCCGGCCGACGGAAGCTACCTCGCTCAACTGGGTCTAGCGCCGACTGCTGGCACAGCGGCGGGCGGGATCGATCTGTTGTCGATGACGCTCGAACGGCACGTCATTGCTGAAGGCCAGCCCTCCGCCCTCATCGTCGACTTTGCCTCAAGACTGATCGCGCGAAACGATGCCTTATCACCTGCAGAGCACCAGCTTTTCGCCCGCGCGCTGATCCTGTCTCATGCGGCGCGGCCGCGTCCGGCGGGCGATAAGCGGCTGCCCTTCTTCAATACGGTCGTCTGGATCGTCGACAAGGAGGGTGACCTGCCCGATTGGTTCCTGATCGGAAACCCGAAGATCAGACACGTGCCCATCGGGCGACCGGATCATCTTGCGAGAAGGAGCATGATCCGCTCCCTTGTCCGAAGTCTGCCGGGCGCGCAGAACGCGAACCAATCTGAGCTCGAAAAGTGTACTCAAGGATTCGTGGACGAGACTGAAGGCCTTCTGTTGCTCGACGTCAGCGCGGTTGCGCAGCTCGCGCGCAGCGAAGGCGTGCAGTTCGATCGGATTGGGGATGCCGTGCGGCGCTTCAAGGTGGGCGTGACTGAGGATCCCTGGCGCAAGATCAGTCGCGACAAGATCACTTCGGGTGAAGAATTCGTCAGACGCCGCGTCAAGGGACAGTCCCACGCAGTCACGCATATGCTCGATATCGTCAAGCGCGCTGTGACGGGGATCGGACAATCGCCGCGCGGCGGCCGGCCAAGGGGTGTCGTCTTTCTTGCCGGGCCGACCGGCGTCGGCAAGACGGAACTCGCCAAGACTATCACCAGCCTGCTTTTTGGCGATGAATCTGCGTATATCCGCTTCGACATGTCGGAGTTCAGTGCCGAGCATTCGGACCAGCGGCTGATCGGGGCACCGCCCGGCTATATCGGGTATGACGTCGGAGGCGAGCTCACGAACGCGATCCGTGAAAAGCCGTTCAGCGTCGTCCTGTTCGATGAGATCGAGAAGGCGCATCCGAGGATTCTCGACAAGTTCCTGCAGGTCCTTGACGACGGCGTCCTCACCTCGGGACGAGGGGATCGTGTCTATTTCTCCGAAGCCTTCATTGTTTTCACCTCGAATTTAGGCATCTACGTACCCGGGCCATCTGGTGAGAGAATCGCCAACGTCACACCCGAAGAGACCTTCGAAGCCGTGCGGAGAAAGGTCCGAAGCGAGATCGAAAAGCACTTCAAACAGGTCCTGAACCGGCCCGAGATATTGAACCGGATCGGAGAGAACGTCATCGTCTTCGATTTCATCCGGCCCGAGGTTGCAAACGAGATATTCGATCAGATGGTCGACAACCTGCTCAGGGACGTCAGCTCGCTCGGCTATGGCGTGACTTTGATCGGAGCTGCCCGCGAGGTCCTTCGCGGCCTGTGCCTTTCTGATCTTTCAAATGGCGGCCGCGGCATCCGCAATCAGGTTGAATCTCACCTCATCAACCCGCTGTCGCGCAGTCTCTTCGATCGCGGAGCGGAAGCCGGACACAGATACAGGATTGAACAGATTCGACCTGGACCATCGACCACGATCGATCTCGTGAGCGAGCAGTCCCCATGAGGATGGTCAATCTGTCGCGCATCCATTTCCCGGTCACAACGTTGGGGCCTGGCCGAAGGATCGGGATCTGGTTTCAAGGCTGTTCGATCCGCTGCCCGGGATGCATCTCCATGGACACCTGGGCGCACGGACGAGGAACGGCGACCGTAGAGGACGTCGTCGAGGCAGTCTCGCCATGGCTTTCGACCGCCGACGGGATCACGATTTCGGGTGGCGAGCCCTTCGATCAACGCGAGGCTTTGTTCGATCTTCTGGCGCGGCTTAGAGCTCGAACGAAGGCGGACATCCTGGTCTTTACCGGCCACCCGTGGACCGCGGTCTGCGAAGCGCTAGCCACATCGCCATCTCTGATCGACGCGGTCGTTTCCGGGCCGTTCGATATCGATGAAAAGCAAACCCTCGCGCTTCGTGGCAGCGACAATCAGGAGCTGCACCTCATGACGCCCCTGGGTCGCGCTCGGTTCGCGAGTTTCGACCGGCCGATCGACGAAAGAGACCGCACCTTCGACGTCATGTTCGACGATAATGGCGACGTCTGGCTTGCGGGCATTCCGGCTCGCGGCGACTTCCGGCGCCTTCGAAATATGCTCGAAGTCGGCGGGTCGACGCTGGGAATTTCGGAAGATACACGTTTCCCCTCTATTTAGAATTTTGCTGATGATCAGACTTTGCCCCAACTGCAATACCGAACGCCCCGTCAGCGAGATCTTTTGCGAACGCACGTTGAACGGCCAAACCTGCGGCTGGGACCTGTCGGCGGTCGATATAACGCCGGCCGGATCGACGAGGCCAAGGCCAAATCCAGCTGTAATTCCTCCTCCGAGCGCCCCGACCTGCCGAAACGGTCATCAGGGCTCTCCTGGCGACCTGATCTGCAGCTTATGCGGCGAGCCGATCATCGAAGGGGACGAGGCGCCCTCACCGACGGAGCCCATTCCGACGCCACAGCCCGCGCCAGCGCCCGGCCACGAAACGATCGTGGACGGTTGGCATCTGCAGGATCGGATCGCCTCGTCCAGCACAGTTCGCGAGCGCTTCGTCGCCACGCGCGCCTCAGACGGACAGCGAGGAATACTCACGCTTTACGCTATAGGCTCGGAACCGGACCAAGCGATCTACGATGTGCTCTTAAAGCTCCCTCGAGATCACGTCCCGGAATTCTTCGCAACCGGTCGCTGGCAAGACCGCGCCTACGAGGTCGCGGAGGAATTCAAGGGCGGCACTCTGGCGGATTTTGCCGTCGATCCAGCCGATCCGGCGTCTCTTGCGACGTTGGTCGGCGAGCTCGCCAAGGCCGTTCACGCTCTCACCGAAGCCGGATTGCGACACAGGGATCTGCGCCCTTCCGTGGTCTTCGTGCGGTCAAAAGAGCCACTTGACCTCGTCATCGGGGGCTTCGGCTCGGCACGGCTCTCCGAATTCGACCTCGATATCGTGTCTCCGCTTGAAACCACTCGCTATATGGCGCCCGAGGCGATCGCTGGCGGCGTCGCCCCGGCTTCCGACTGGTGGAGCATGGGGATGATCTTGTTGGAGAAGATCACCCAAGGCGCGTGCTTCGCAGGCATCAATGAGCAGGCCTTTCTGATCCACATTCTCACCAACGGCGTACACCTCCCCGAAAGTCTGGATGAGCGGATCAACACGTTGCTGCGCGGCCTGTTGGCGCGTGATAGGCGTCAGCGCTGGCAGTGGAAGGAAGTTCAGGCGTGGCTACGCGGAGAAAGCGTATCAGCGCCAGCGGCCGATACAGCGGGCGACACAGAGGGCCGAAGCTCGATTTCGCTGGGCGGCAAACAATATCGATCTGCAAACATGTTCGCATTGGCAGCGGCGGAAGCTGCGAACTGGGACCAAGCCAAGGCGCTTGTCCTCAGAGGCGCAGTTGCAAGCTGGACTTCGGAGGCCGGCTTCGAAGCGGCTGTCGCGGCAGGTCTTCGGCAAATTCTGCGGACTGAGGACCTTCAGGAGGATTTGAAGCTCTCCATCTCCCTTAAAACCCTCAATCCGTCGATGCCTCTGATCGTCAGAGGCAATATCGTCACACCGGGTTGGCTGCTCGACCACCCGAGCGACGGTTATAGTCTGATCACAGGTCCTGCACCCGACCTGCTGCGGAAGATTGATCCGGACGATTGGCTCTGGCGCCTGAAGGTCCGCTCGGACACGGTTCGTAAGCGGCTGGACCAACTCGAAATCGCCGTCGATGAGGATGCTCTGCGCGTTCACCTGCTGTCGACCTCTATGGCCCGCCTGGCCGCGCTCTGGGAAGAACGGCGAAAGCTTTTCCCCGATACCGACCATGCCGGTGTAGCAGCGCTCACTGAGCGCCGCATTTCGGCAGAAGAAGACCTCGTCATCCTGCTCAGCGCGACCTCGAACCAGTTCCGCTCGGTCGCCGAGGTCATCGAAGAAGCAGAAAAGGAAGCATCGACGGCCGGGCTCGGCAACTTTTCGGCAGAGGAGACGACAGCGCTTCTCAGCCGCCCACGTCGCGAGATCTACCAGGCGATTGACGAGCGCATTCAAAACTTCGCCAGATGCGGCATCAAGGAAGTCGACGAGTGGGCGGACCAGTTTCGCCTGGACAGACGGATGCCCTTAGGGCGCGCGCTCGCCCTTCTATGTGTGCCCGCCGAGACGTGGAGAGCGCTCCCGAAGCAAGGCTATGTGTCGACGATCTTGGAGTTCTTCGCCAAGCGGATTTCAGGCGGCGTGTTGCGCGGGCCGCTGACGCGCATGCTGATCGGCAAATCGGCCAGAATCGATCTCACCGAACTCGATACGTCCAGAGTGCCGGCAGCTGAGATTCTCGACCAACTTCTTGGTCGTACGAACCGGACCGTGAATGTCGATCCGGCGGCTTTCGCCGATGACGACGGGCTTGAGCGAAGGTTGCGCTCCTTGCACTCCCATGCATTGCTCTACAGGCGCGATACCGGCATCGATGGCCTGTTCATGGGATTTCCTTTCCTGATCATGCGCGATCATCGACCGAACGCGAGACCGCGGATTGCGCCCGTCCTGCTGTGGCCGGTGCGCGTCAATCCGGAGGTCGGAAACCGCGGTCATGTCACTTTAGGTTATGGGCGCGAGAGAAATCCCGATACCGAGATCGAGCATGTTCTCGTCAATCCCGCTCTCGAAGGAATGGTCGGCATTCCCGAGGCGAGACGTTGGCAGGAAGCGGCCAACGAGCTCCTGACGCATGCAAGCTTGTCCGTCCAGGCGGTGATGGACGCCTTCAGCCGATTGGCCAAGCCTATCGGCAACGAATTGACTGCTCTTCCCGGAAAGGACGTCGAAGTCGGCGCGCAAGAACGGCAGCTGGTGCCAGCAGCCGTGCTGTTCCATCTGGCCTTCATGGGCCAGGCGGTGATGAAGGATCTCGAGACCCTCCGCGGCTTGCCGCCGACGGCCACCGCACTCGAGGCCGCGCTGCGCCTGAACGAACAGCAGGCGGCGCCTTCGGCATCCCCACCGCTGAAAGAGGCCGACCGGTACTTTACTGCGGATAGTGATCCCTCGCAGGAGGCGGCCGTCCTCGAAGCACGTCAGGCGCCGGGACTGGTCATCGAAGGACCTCCCGGAACCGGCAAGAGCCAGACCATCGTCAACATGGTCGCGGACGCCATCGGCACGGGAAAATCGCTCCTCGTGATCTGCCAGAAGCAAGCCGCTCTCGAGGTGGTCCGCAAGCGCTTGGATAAGGAACGCCTGACGGATCGCTTCGTCATGATCACCGATGCCCACCGCGACCGTGAGCCGATCGTCGGCGCAATCCGTTCGCAGGTCCAGGCTTTGCACAACCTGTCTCCCGGAGGGTCTCCGGCCTGGAAGCGAGAGCGCGATCGCCTCGCCGCTCGCATCGAGACGCTCGAGACAGAGCTGGACCGTCGCCAGGTTGCACTTCATTCCGTGGATGATCGAACCGGATTGTCCTATCGAACGCTGCTCGGCGAACTGCTCGAGATCGAAGAAGGCAGCCCGAAACCTATTGACGCCCCTGAACTCCGCCCTTTGGTGGCAGATCTACATCCCGCGGACGTGGCGAGGATCGAGGAGAATTGCGGCCCGCTTGCGAAATTCTGGCTTCCGTCGAAATTTGAAGACAATCCTCTGTCCGCCCTCAAGCCGTTCAATCCCGATCGAGGAACCGCGGCCGCGCTGACCTTGCACCTACAGGCATTTTTGCAAGCCGACGCACGGCGGGAGCAGACCGACGCTGAGACGGCGAATTGTCTGAAGATATCGGATGCGGCGGAATTTCGGTCCTGGCGCGTCGAAGCGGATGAGCTCCGCTCGATCAGCGATTCGGTCTGCGCAAATCTCGCTCGATTGCGGCCGCTGTTTCGGAACGTCGAGGATGGCACATCGGAAGCTGCGCGCATTCTTGAGGGCCTATCAGCGATTAAAGAAATCTTCTCATCGCTCAACGGCCCGTCCTACAAACCGAACTTTTGCTCCAAGCTCATCGCCTTCAATGAGGAAGAGCTCTGCTCTGCCGGGGAACTCGCGGGCCAAGTTCGCTTGCCGGCAAGCGCCCTACAATGGCTCAACCCGCTCCATTGGCTGCGAACGCGCCGTGTACGCCAGCTCCTTGCGTCATTGCAGCTCCCGCAAGATAACGACGCCATCAGCTCGTTGTACTATGCGGTCGAGCTCGAATTGGCCATACGCCGGCCAAGGCACGAACTCGAGCAATATTTCACGATCCTGTTCGGCCGTGCCCCCAATCTGGATCTGTCGCCCGGTCAGCTAGCCGATTTCGCCGAGCGCCTCGGCTCGTTCCTCAATGGTCTGGCAGGCCACAATTCGCTCATCGATCGGTGCCCGGAACGGCTTGAGCTCGAGAGAGCGCTCTCGGCCGGAACGACCGCGGAGCTCGGCAGGTTCTTTGAGCGGGCTGAACTCGCGCTCAGAAGGCATGACACGCGGGAGGAGAGCCGCGCCGCATTGGACCGGCTGAGGACCTATTTCGACGAACTGTGGCTCGGATCGAGACGCTCGGCGATCGAGAATGGTCGCTCCAATGCGAGCGCCATTGACCAGATCGCGCAGGCTCTGCCGATGCTGAGCAGCTACCAGGAATATCGACTTCGCTCTTCGCGCCTGGACGACAAGGAGCGCGCCATCTTCGCAACACTCAGGTCCAGGGAGTCCGAACTTTCGGAACTGGCTTCCGAAGACCTCGACGCCTGCATTCGCGCCACTATAGGCCGCGAGGCCCGTTTGGCGTGGAAGGCCGATATGGAGGGTGCGAATTCTGACGTCTTGTTCGACGCCGACGAGCTAGATGCGAAGGTAAAATCGCTCGCGGAAGCCGACGCACAGATCCGGCAGTACAACCGGGATCTTCTCGTCCAAGGTATCGATGCAGCAAAAGTGCGTCCGACCAGCGAGTGGGACGCGATCACCAGGCTGCGTGGCCCAAGAGCGCTAAGATTGCGCGAATTCATCGATCGCGCCGCTCCGCTCGGTCTTTTCGCACTCCGGCCGGTCTGGCTGATGACGCCAGATGTCGCAAGCCGCGTGCTGCAACCTCGCGCGGGACTCTTCGATACCGTCATCTTTGACGAGGCTTCGCAGATGCCCGTTGAGTATGCGCTGCCCTCCCTGTTCCGCAGCAGGCTCGTCGTCGTCAGCGGCGACGAAAAGCAGATGCCGCCGACCTCCTTCTTCGCCAGCAAGGTCGAGAACGACGAAGCGGCAATATTCGACGGTGAAGAACCAGAAGAAGGAGCCAGCGAGGAGGAACGCGAAGCCTTCGCGGAGACGTGGAATCGCAGAGAGATCAAGGATTGTCCCGACCTCCTCCAACTCGCCCGCTCCGTGCTTCGGACCCGTACTCTGCAGGTGCACTATCGTTCGAAATATCGAGAGCTGATATCATTCTCGAACGCATCGTTCTACGCCAACGGCCTTAGCGTGCCCGTTCGCCATCCCGTAGAGACAATCCGCAGGCTCAAGCCGATCGAAGTCGTGCGCTCGGACGGCACTTACAAGGCCCAGACGAACCAAAAGGAAGCCAGCGATGTCGTACAATACCTATCGCAGCTTTGGGAGGATTCATCGCCACCGTCAGTCGGTGTCGTCACATTCAACCGCAAGCAGGCCGACGCCATAGAAGATGCTTTGGAAGATCGCGCCGAAAACGATGCAGCGTTCCGAGAGGCATTGATGCGCGAGCGCGAACGTATCGAACATGGCGAGGACATGGGCTTTTTCGTCAAGAATGTGGAGAACGTGCAAGGCGATGAACGTGACATCATCGTCTTCTCCACGACATTCGGCCGCAACGAACACAGCGTTTTCCGCAAGAGCTTCGGCGCGCTAGGCCACGCCGGCGGCGAGCGCCGCCTGAATGTCGCGGTAACACGTGCGAGAGAAAAGGTGGTCATCGTCACATCCATGCCGATATCGGAGATATCGGACCTGTTGACGAGGCGGAGTGGTCCCAGGGTGCCGCGCGACTATTTGCAAGGCTACCTCGAATATGCCAGGACGGTATCCGATGGTCTTGCAGACTCCGGAAAGACGCTCCTGGACCGGATGGTAACCGAACCACGTCCCCACCACGAAGCTGGACATCATGAGGACGACGGCTTCACCAAGTCCGTCGAAGCCTTTCTGGAAGCGAATGGCTATAAGCCCAGTCGGGCTCGCGATGGCGGCGCATTCAGCCTTGATTTTGCCGTGACCGATCCCCGGACCGGCCTCTACGCCATAGGCGTGGAATGCGATGCGCCGCGACATCATTTACTACAAAGAGCGCGGGCTCGCGAGATCTGGCGTCCCAATGTGCTGGGAAGAGCCGTTCCTTATGTCCATAGAGTTTCGTCGTATGCTTGGACTCATGCTGGAGACGCCGAACGCCTCCGGCTCAAGAACGCTGTCGAGCACGCGCTTCGTGGGGGAGGATTGCAATGAGCGGACCCAAAGCCTTCAGGATCGTTACCCGAGCCGAGATCATCGCCATCTGCCACCGCAACCTGGCGCGGCTTGACGCCGCGATCGAAAGCTGGACCTCCGCCGGCAAACGCAACGGGACCATTGAGCAGAAGGACATCGACAAAGTCATAGTCCGGCGAGATGAGCTTCGTCGCCTGCTCGAGGCCGATCGTTTCATCGAACTCCAGAAACAGGTTGCCGCCGAGATCGCCTTCCTTCAGGCGGATTCCGAGCGCCGGGTCGAAAGAGCTGCCGAAATGGCCGCCCGTTCGAGCCGCGAATTAAGGCGCTCGAAAGCGGCAGCCGAGGCGCTGCTACAGAGACTGCAAACTCTGAAAGTCGAGATTCCCGCCGACATTCGAAGCGAGCTCAGTGGCTTGGCCGAATCTTCCGAGCGCTTGGAAGCGGCCATGGCAAAGGCGCTGCTGCGGCTTCCTTTTCAGGCGGCACAGGATAGCGCGACAGACCGCCAACGCGAGCTTGCTACTCGCCTGGGCGCCGGCGAGCGCCGTGGCACCCTGCGGGACTGGATTGCCGGGCAAGCTCAGGAGATGGAGGATCCCGCCTTGGGACGCGTCGACGCTCTTCTCGGCGAGTTGCGTGGGCTTGGCATCGATCCATCCCCATTCTCGGGCCGTGTCGCGCTCTTGGAAGCAGAGCCTCCGGCTCGAAGATCGCTTATCGCCGATAGCCTTCTGTTGGATCTGGCCGCGGCCGTGAAGGATGGCCGCGCCAGCGCGCGACTAGCGGACGAGCTTCGGGCGCGACGCGCCGAGCTTTCCGTGATGAAGTCAGCGGTGGCTACCTCGCTGCTGATCGAAATCGAGGAGACCCTCGCCTCGCCGGCGCCCAGCAACCGGCAAGAACTCGTCAAACGTGCCGACGTTCTCATCGAGAAAGAATTCAATGCAATGGCCGCGGCGGAGCGCAGGCGCGCGGTGCTCGAAGGCCTTGCCAGCCTTGGATACGAGGTATCGGAGGGAATGGCGACCGCCTGGGTCCAGAACGGCCAGATTGTCCTTCGTAAGGCGGCCCATCCTGGCTACGGAGTAGAGCTCCTGGGTGGATCGAGATCGGATCTCCTCCAGGTGCGCGCTGTAGGTATCGGCAGCTCGGCCGAAGCTCGCGATGCAAATCGTGACCAGGACATGGAAACGATCTGGTGCGGCGAGTTCGATCGCCTGAAGGCGTTGGTCGCTAAAGCAGGCGGGAACGTTACTACGGAATTCGCAAGGCCGGTCGGTCAATTCCCTTTGAAGATCGTCTCAGATCCGGGTGCAAGCCAAGAAGCGGAAGTTGCCGAAAGATCATATCGATCGGTGCCAGCGAACCAGCCCACTTAGCAATTGAGAGAAGCCAGCTATAATCTAACAAAGATGATCTCGCACATGTCCGCGAAGATCACACTGACCTGCGTATCTTCTTTGCTGGAGTGTGGTAGACGCGCAGCCGCCCTATCGGCGCAAATTCAGACAAAGGAGCAGGATGTTGCCGTCGCGCCACGTCGCCCATCGCGACGGCGTTGCGGATTGCTCACGAATGCTCCTGTTTCGACGCGTGCGGATCCAACGAGCCAAACGGGATCAAGGCTAGCAACGACCAGAAGAAACAGAGGGATGCGACCGCTTCATAGGGTGTTATCGAGCTGACTATGTCGTTTGACAGCTTAGCAGCGCGCTTCATCCTGTAAGCAGTGAAGTCGATGATTGTTGCCGAGGTCTCTGTCATCTGTTTCGTCCATGTCACTCTTGAAGCGTCACGCGCGTTTCATGTTTGCGGCAGAGCTATTCTGCCGACTCCCATCTTCCGGGAGCGCGGTCGGCTGCAGCGAATCGGGTCCCACGTATCAAGCCGTTCGCAACCAGCGAAGCCATTTGTGGTCGGCCTCCCGCCGCGCCTTGAAGCGGTCGACGCATTTTCTGGAGCAAAGCGCCGTGCGCCAGCAGTAGTAGCGGATAAGCCCGAACCTTCCGCCGCATACCGCGCAGCACCTTCCTGAACCGTCGTAGGACGCATGATCGTCGTTGCGCATTTTCGCCTCCTGTCGGCGTTACGCGGATCTCCCCATGCATTTCCATTTCCGCCACGCTCGCACGTCAAAGCGCGGCGTCGCCAATTCCGATTCTCGCGCCATGTATGTACGGACTATCAGGCGCCAGAGCGTGACTCTGATGTGCGCCTCCTTCGACGCGGCGCGCTCTACTCGATCGCCCTCGCCGGGATTTCCTATTGTAAGAGAGAATTTGATCTTGATTGATGCAATTAGCGGCGCGTTGACGATTAATTCCTGCGTCTTTTCGCCGATCTTCGACGACTTCAACTGGCAGGCGACGGCGATCGCTTAGCAGCCCTGGCCGGATCTCGTGTAACCCGCATTGCCATACCGCTCTCGAGGCGCGGTGGCCTGATCCCGTGCGTTCCTCAGAAAGGACGCTTGGAGAGAGCCAACGATCGCGTGATCGCCATGCAGAAACATCTCAGCCAATCCTACCGCGTGAGGAGCAGCAGCTTCAGGCTGCGGGGGCTGTATGCAAGGAACGCTCTAGCCTCGCAATGTTCCAGAACGGTTTCACAGCTATCTCGTCTATCTCGCCGGGACACCATGTCTGCGCTTCGCGCAATCGACGCAGCTTCCGATCGGTTGTTCTGCCGACCTTCACAGTGCAACCCCAACGTATCGTGTAAGTCCAGCCGCAATTATTTCGGGGAATCTTGACCAGCAAGGATCGATGTTGGGGCCAGACTGTTGCGTCATCTTTGATCCGCGCTCCGCGACTCAGATGACCAGTATAGCTGCTCATGGCTACAGCGTAGAGACCCGGTCACATGACTCGCTAGAAATGCGGCGGCTCCGCGTGCCATCGCACCAGATCATCCATCGCAACGAGCGCGATCTTGCTCGTGAGCGCGGCAGATTCGATCGCTTCATCTGTGAAGGTTGACGTGGTGATGATGTAGCCACGATGAGCGTGCTGCTCCTCTACAACCCCCTTGAATTGCTGGATGGTTGGACGTCCCACTTTGTTGGACGATGAGTTGCGTTTACACTGGACGATAATTAGGCCGTCAGGGTGAGTGGCAAAACCATCAACACCGAAATCATTCGATTTTAGAGTAACCCAAGCTTCGAGGCCGGCCCTGTGGAAGAAGCTCATGCTATGTTGCTCGAAGTTGAATGGGTCCATTCTGAGCAGGTGTTCTCGGAGCGCCATCTCCTCTACTGGCATCGAGAATCTGGTCGGGTCGAGCGGCTGTTCCTTCATTACAGCCTTCATTTGCGCGCTGGTGCGACGCAGTCGTTCATCTTCAACAATGACGTCGATGATGTCAGCGATATGGGTACGGGCCTCGGGACTTGTTACAACGGCTTCGATGATCGACGTGATACCAGCGGTGCCGAGGAAGACCAGCAGGAGTACTGGGACGCCCAGAGCGCCGCCAAACGCTGCTATGCCGGCAGCATGACCTCCGATTAGGGGGATCGCAGCAAGCGTTGCCGGCAGCGCGATCTTCATCGACCACGGAAGGTTTGACTTCCGGTAATTCGAAGTGACTTCGGAAATACTTCTCGCCATAGCTACGATAGCGGTGCGCGAGTTGATCAGTGCATTTAGTTGCTTCAGCTTATCGATGGAGCTAGCGTCGCTCGCGACGACTTCGCGTGACAGGCTTAGCCAATGTATCGCCAGCGCCCGATCTTCCGGCCGGGTGGTGTGTTTGATGGCCGAGGCAAAGAGGCCCACTAGCCATGTCCTAATTCCATTCGTTTGGTTATCAAACACGCCTGCCCCACTCGTGAGTTCGCAATGCTTCTACCTACAGCTAATCTCTAGATCGTCAGTGTCGCGCGGCAACTCCTCTTTCTCGTTCGCTTTGGGGCTTACGAACTTCATGTTGACGCGAGGCGGGACAGCAAAGTCCACGTCGAGATAAGAGGTGCCAAGTTTCATGGTGCTTTGAATCCGCTTTGCGGTTGCCGCGCTCGTTATGAGGGCCGTAACGAGCACACCGCCGTTCGTCGCTTTGGCAACAATGGCATTTACCTTCTGAATGTCGGCGTTGCCGGTTGATTTCAAGCGAAGCCGAGCTTTCGGCGGAAGGCCCCATGTCACCTTAAACGTGGTGACTTCGTAACCCATTTGTTCGAGCACAGGCAGGGCATCGCCCACTTGCTGGGCGAATGCATTGAACTCCGTCATCATCTTACCAGTCGTATCCGAGAAGTCCGGAAGCGAAAGGTCAGGCATCGAAGGCAGGGAGACGGATGGCAGCGACGGCATGGCGGGCATCATGTCTCGCGCAGATTTTGTGATGCTGTCGATCCGGCTTGGCGCGGCCTCTTCGGCCTGAGCAACTGCGGCGGTCACAAGCCACACGGCAATTATCGAGAATGCCTTCATACAATTCCCCCATGTTGCCGATGGATTAGGCATGGCCATGGAATGATTGCAATAGGCATCATGCACTCGGTAAAGATGTTAGGGCGTTAACTTGAGAACCGCTCCAGGGCTAAGCCGGACCATCGAGTGAGCCCAGCATTACCGCAACAAGAGACCGTCCCGCGTCGTTGTTGAGGAAAATCGCGCCGATCAAGGCTTGCTCGGCTTCAATATTATGCGGCATCCTGGGAACCGACATCTCGGACATCTGTTCGAGCCGGAACGTCATCTTCGCCATTTTGACTCGAATGTCGATGTGCTTAGTCGCCAACCGATTCTGCATCAACGAGAATCGGATGGCACGGGGGAGCTTACCGTTGACGCTCCCGGGACAGCCAAGCCTGCTTAGATCAAATTAATCGAAAACAGGTCTTGCACAACACCACGAATCGCACGTCGCTTCCGAAACGGCATCCCATTTCATTCGGTCCCATTTTCAGAGCGACACAGCAGATAGCGAGGTTACGGTCGCCCCTCCAGCTAATTCGGCCGCCGCAAACGCTCAGGCGAACTCAAATTGATGCGCCGCCGCGTCCAAGCGATGCAATTGCGCCGTCGGGCATACGCGTCGAACTATCTCGCACAGGTGCTGGTGATGAGTGAGGTAGATGACCTGTCCGGCCTGCGCCATCTCGGCGAACAGGCGGAAGGCTTCCTCGGCGCGAAAATCGTCGAACGTCTCCATGATATCGTCGGCGACGAACGGCACAGCGCTGCGACCACGCGTGAACTCATCATATCGTGCAACCCGAAGCGCGAGGTAAAGCCCGCGTACCCTTCGAGAGTTCGTCTGCCGCTTTCGAGCCACCCGCAGCGGAAAGCGCGATGAGCGTCTCCCCGTCCTTGCTGGGTTGGGCAGCAAGTCCCGTATAAGCGCCGCGGCTTATGGTGCGAAACGCCGCCGAGGCGCGCATCATCATCGAGCTGCGATGGCGCTCGCGATAACTGGCGAGCGCATGCTCCGTCGCCGCTATGCCAGCGCGGAGCTGGAGATAGCGCATCGCGCCGTCCTCGATCTCCAGCAGCGTCGTACGGCGGCACTCTTCAATGGCGGCGACCGTGGCATCACCGCCGATCGCCTCGACCTGATCTCTCGCCGCCGAGCATGCCGCGAAAAGCTCGTGGCAGCGCGTGTCCTGGTCTTCGAAGCGCGCCTTCAGCTCGATCAACTCCGCCTCCAGCGCCGATCGATCCGCCGCATCGAGTGCGGCCTCGGCGGCGACGAGATCGCGCGTCCGCATCGCTTCGAGGATTTCGCGCTCTGTATCTTCGGCCTGTCCGCAAAGCTCGCCGCGCCGTGCGACGTCGGACAGCTTATCCGCCACCGCCGCCAGAGAGGTGACACCGAAGAAGGCGATCATTCGATGCTTCTGCTCATTGTGGATCGCTAATCTTTCTATGAATGAGCGCTGCCGTCCTTTTGCCTCCTCCAGCCTGTCGATAGCCCTCTTCCGGCGATCACTCTCGGCGTCTGCCTCACGCACCTTCTCGCCGATGCGCTGCGCCAGTTCGAGGACAGACGCCGAACCGACCGGGACGCCCAACAAGCCCGCGAGGGCCACCACCTCGTCACGAAACGTCGCCTGGTCCTTCTCCAAATTTTCGATGCGGTCGACGAGACCTGCTCGCTTCTCGAGCGCCGGCGCAAGATCGGCGATCGCAACGAGGACCTCGCGGACCACCGATGGCCGGGACCTCAGGCGCCTCACCGAGCCAGGAGCCACGGCAGGTCGCGGACCATGCCTTGGCCCAGATTCGCTCATCAGATTCAGCCAGCTCGGCCGCACGCTCGCGTAAATCAACGTCACGCTGGCGCCCGTCCAACTCGGCGCGCAGGCGGCACAGCTCGGCCTCACGGTCGAGCGCCGCCTGAGCACTGGCGACCAGCGCGTCAAAATCCGCATCGGACTCTTGCAGCCGGCCGGCTCGACCGAGCGCGGCGCGCAGCCGCTGCGTCGCCGCGCCAGCATCCGACTGCGCAGCGCGAAGATCCTGCTCGGCGTTCCGGACAGCTTCCCGTGCCTCAAGCGCTCTTTCCCGGCGGACGAGCCAATCCTCGAGCTCCGGCAGGGATGGCACCGAAACGAAGGAGGTTGTCATTGTGCGGACAGCTTCCGCCACTTCCACGTCGAGGCGTCCCAGCGCCGCGGCGGCGCCGTCCTTCAGCTCGACGGCGCGCTCAAGGTCGGCCCGCGTCACGGCCAGCGCCTGCCCGCTCTGGTGCAGCTTCGCGAGCTCCGACATATGCGAGAACCGGCCGGCGCTGATGATGTCGTCGTGGCGCATCGCTGCCTCGAAGGCATCGGCCGATGCGAGGTCGAGAGCGTGCCGATGCGCCGCCCATGCCTGCTCGCGCCGCCTGCGAATCTCGGCAGCCTCCTGATCAGTTACGACACCCGTTACGGAGGCGAGGCCCGCCCATTCCGCCTCGAGGCGGCAGAGCTGGGTCGTCAGCCGCTCAATCTCGCTCTGGTGTCGGACGAGCACGGCTTCCGCATTGCCATGCGCAGCTTTCCAGCGCTGCACCGTGTCGGGACCGGGGCAGGGCATGGCAACGAGGTCATCCGCCGTCCCTTGCCAGGGGCGCAGCACTGACAGGCGATCCGAAAGCACCTCAAATGCGGTGACGCGGGCGCGTTCGGCCAGGCGATACCGAACATGATGATCTGCGGAACGCAGCGCCTCGACAGTGGTCGCGAGCTCCGCCATTGAGCGATCCCGCTCCCGCGCGGTCTGTGGATCGCCGCCGGTTTCGGGAGCCCTCTCCCCAATCTCGTCGAGGCGACGGCACGCCTCGGCGAGTTCCGCAGCGGCGTTTTGGATTGAGGCGTCGATGCCCGAGCGGGCTTCGATCAGCTCGCGCAGTCGGCCGATCGTGGCCGCCGTCAGCACGAGGCGGCGGGGCTCCGTCTCCTCTTCGCGCTCGACCCGTTGCAAGATCGTCGAAATGACGCGATCGATCTCCCGGAGTTGCAGCCGCCTCTCGGGAATGTCCTTCTCCGCGGTCACATGGCGTGCGCGCAGTTCCGCGAGCCGTTCCACCCGTTCAGCGAGCCGCAGGGCAGCCTCGTCCACCGCGATCGCCGCGATCTCGTCCGCAAGCCGCTCGACTTCGTCAGCGGTGGCGTTCGTCTGGACGCCCAGCTCGATCTCCTCCTTCTGCAACCCGGGCACCTCATTCGCCCAGCCTGGTGGGGCATCGGGGACATCCGCAAGCGGAGCGAGGCGTTCATGGATGCGGCGCAGCGCCACAAGCCGCGGGAGTGCGGCGAGATGGCGCTGGATCTGGTCGATGCGTCCACGAGCGCAGGTGCGTTCGGTGACGGCCTCATCATAGTGTGTCTTGGACCGATCCCGGGTTTCAACGAGCCGGGCGTGATCCGAGGCCAGGATGTCGAGTTTCTCCCGCTTTGCCTTTAACTCCGCGAGCCGCGCCTTGAGATCCACGAGTACGCCGCTGCGCCCTCGGAATTTATAGAAGCCATCTGCCTCGGCCCTAACATCGATGAGCTTTTGGCTGAGATGGGAAAGACCTGCGCTCGCAGAAAACAGCAATTGTCCGAGATCGCCCTTACTTGCCAGGATGCTTTCGCCGCCCTTCTCGAGCGACTCGTCGTCGAGTGAGAACATGGTGCGATAGGCGTCACGCTCGATGCCGCCGAGTTCGCCGCGAATTGCGCTTTCCGGGATAGGGCGTTCATCGGCGTCAAGCAGGCTGTTCTGCGGCCGCTTGATCCGCGCGAACTCCCGCTTTTCGCCGTCGAACTCCAGCGCCCCGCCAATCCGCATGGTGGAATAGGGATGGAGGAAACCGAACGGACTCTGCGTTGCAATTCCGAACAGCAAGTCGAGAAACGCGGTAAAGGCGGTCGATTTGCCGGCTTCGTTCGGTCCGTAGATGACATGCAGGTCCGGCTGATCGGTGGGCCGCTCGCCGAAATCGATGCTGTGGTCGGTGAATTTCCCGTACCGGGTGAGGTCGAGGCGGCGCAGGCGCATGTCTCAGGCACCCTCGCCGGTAGGATCAAGGCGCGCCATCACGCTTTCCGCTCCGTCATGCGCCAGGCGCGTGAGCGCGTGCCGGAACGACACCTCATCGGCGCCGAAGACGTCGCGGCTTTCCGGCGGGAGCTGCGCTCTTATCTCCTGAGCCATGCCGACAAGTTCGTTCTGGAAGGCGTCGGAGGTGAGTATGTCCTCCTCGATCACGCGGCGGAGTTCGAAGAGTGGATCCTCGGATGGCTCCTCGCCCCGCTCGGCCGGACGGCAGACGATCTCCAACTTCTCAACCCAGCAGGCCCCGATGACCGAGGCTCTGTCGTCCGCCTCCGCCTTCAGCAGATCCGTGTCCCGGCGAATCCGCCAAGCCAACGGAGTTACTCCCTCTATCCTAACCCGTGCGACGAGATGATCTGAATTAACCTCGTTGCGCTTGCTTTCCAAGGCACGCGATATGGCAGACGCTAGCTCGCGCCAGTCTTCTATTCCGTTCGCATCCACCAGAACGCGCTCGAACTGCGCGACGCTGGTGGCGCGCTCCTCGATATGGACCGAACGATCGTCCTTGATGGTCACGAGCGTCACGGATTTGGGCCCAGCCTCGTTGATGTCCCGGCCCTGCGGCATACCCGGCATCACGATGGCGCACGCCCCTTCGACGACCGAACGCTTGTGTACGTGGCCGAGCGCCCAATAGCGAAAGCCCGTGGCGCTCAGATCAGCAATAGTACAGGGAGAATAGAGGTCGTGGCCTGGCGCTCCGCCGAGGCTGGTGTGCAAGATGCCGATGTTAACCGCCCCCTCGATAGCTGGCTTGTACCTGCCAAGCAGGCTCTCGGGTGCATGCGGCTGGGCGAAGCTCAACCCATGGATCACGATCGGGGTGCAGCCAGGCGCGCGATTGATTTCCATGGCCTCAGCGCGCCCCGTGAACACCTTCACCGAATCGGGCAGCACCAATTCTTTCGTGATTTTCGACATGGCGTCGTGATTGCCGCGGACGATGAACACCCTAATACCCGCTGCATCGAGGCGGCGAAAGTGCTCGGCGAGGAATCGCGCCGTCTTCATTGATGTTTGGTCGCCATCATAGAGATCGCCTGCAATCAGTAGCGCATCGACCTGTTCTTCAAAGCACAGCTCGATGATCCGCACGAAGGCTCCCCGCGTGGCATTACCGATCACATCCGCCAACCTCGGATCACGAAGCGCGAGCGAGCGCAGCGGCGAGTCCAGATGAATGTCTGCCGTGTGAACGAAGCGGTACATTAGCTGTCACCCACCACCGCGTCCGCATCTAGGAGTGGCTCGATCAATATGTTCAAGCCTGCTCTCAATGATACTTCTGACCTCTGTTATCGAACGCGATTTTAGTACCCTCAAGCACATCAACCACCGCTCGATTTATGATGCCATCCTCGATCGAACCCGAATGGTAAGAGATGCGCGCGCCATTCTTCCTATCAAATGTCGCATGAATGATTTGCTCGGCGTCGCACACCACCGCCAGATTGGGATTGTGCGTCACCATGATGATCTGGCGGGATTTCTTTGCCTCATTAAGTACCGGCACAAGCAAGCTCACCACAGTTTCGTTATCGAGGTTCTCTTCCGGCTGATCGAGCACGATCGGGTTACGGCCCTTGTCGACGAGTAGGTAGAAGATCAAAAGGAGAGCGCCGCGCTGCCCCGGCGATAGTTGCTCGATCTGCGCGTCTTGGAACAGCAAAGTGTATTTCGGTTCGAGATACTGAAGACCAAAGATATAGCTATAGACGTCGACCGGATCCTTGTCCTTGCGCATAAGCGAGCGGATACCGGGAATACTGCTTGCGGACTCCGCACTCTCGGCAAGTAGAGTGGCGATGTCTTCGGCAAACCCGATCGCGTCCACCGCACTCTCAAACCGATACCTTTCAAAACGGCTCCGTATTGCGGCAAAACTCTCGTCCTCTCCTCGAAGCTCCCCTTTGCTCTTCTTGATCGCGCTGAACAGATTCGTCGCAATAGCTTCGGGAGAGCCCAAAAGCCTCGCCTGGAACTGAAGCTTGTACTCTTCTCGGATCAGTGAGTTGCTTTGTATCAGGTGCTGCAACGGGGCAAACAACGCCTCACGAGCAGCCCGCTGTTCCTCGAGAACGGCGAAAATCTGGCTGGTGATCTGCTGCCGCGATTCTCGCCTCTGAGCGAGAAGAGCCGGCAGCTCATCAATCTGGGCCACGCGACGCTGCAAGCCCTTGAGGCTTTCAGGCTCCGTGTCCGACCCTTCGATCGTCTCTAGCGCCGTTTGCCACTCCTTCAGAGCCTGTACATACGCCTGATACCTCTGTTGTGGCTCGTTCAGCTTCTCCGACAGGAGTTCCTGTTCCTCGACGAGCGCAGCCTGAGTGGTCGCAGCGTTTTCGGTCTTCTTCACGATCTCGCCGTCGCTGGTTGCAAGCGACTCTTGATGCTCCTTCAACAGTGGGCGGTTTACAGTCAGCGTGATCAGATCTTCCGCCTTCAGCCCAACCAAGGCGAGGTCGACGGTGATCTCTGCTGCAAAGGTCTCGAACTGCTTTTCGAGCAAGCTAATGCGCTCGTTGATGTTCCGGAGCGACCGCAGCTTCCTCCCGATGAGTTGCCGATCCTCTCCGGCTTTCTTGCTTTCCGCCGCCAGCGTCTGCAAACTCGCAGCGATCTCCGCGAGCCGCTCACTTGCCTGCTTCTGATCTGAGGAAAGCTCCTCCATGGGCGGTTCGACCGCAACCGGCTTGATGGCGTTGTGCTCTTCGATCTGCTTCGCCCTTAGCTTGATTTGCTCCTCAATGTTTTTTCGGACATTGGGATGAAGCTGATCCTCCGTGTTGACGATCTGCTCGTTGAGCGCGCGCAGCGATTTGCGAAGCTCATTCACCCGGGCTCGGAAGACGCTCTCCTGCTTTTCGATGAGCTGATCAAAATCAAGAGCGTCGAGGCGAACGTCGGTCGGCACGTGTGAGAAAATAACGGCTCTGAGCTCTTTCTCGAACTCGTCGGTTTTGCCCGAGACGTGATCATTGCAGAGGGCCTCGAAACGACCCTGCGGTATGTACCGAACTAGTTCGACACGTTCGGCCGACGGATCGTCGGCAAGGCCCTTCGCGCTCGGGTCGCCAGCGAGCCAGGACAGTTCCCCCACGAACTGACGGGCCGGCTCGCCTGCCTTGCCGCGGAAGCGATCCCGCTTGAGGAAGGAAAAATGCGCGCTCTGTTGGGAATTGCCAAGCAACGCGATGATGTCGGCCAGCGCACTTTTTCCACTTCCCTTGTTGCCGATGACCGCAATGAGATCGGGATTCAGAGGAATTTCCGTTCCGTGCAGCCAAGTTTCGGCAAGAACGCTGTCCTCAGCTTTGGCGATGCGAACCCGGTCGATGTAAAATGTCCTGTTCTGATTGATACGATCCAGCTTTGGTGGCCGTTCTCCCAGGAATGAACGCTTGGCAGGCTCCTTCAGAGCTTGCAGCAACCCTTTCCAGGTTGGATCGGCCTTGATCCAGGTGCGTTTCCCGGATGGAAAGTTGCCATAGCCGCGCTTGTTGTTGGTACCATCTCCACGGAAACAGTGAGCGTCGCTGCCGGAGACGGCCAACCGCGGAACCCCTTTTAATGCAGCTTGAAAATTTGCGAGCCACTTCTTGTTACCCTCTGTCGCAACGCCACAGAAAGCCGCCCACTCATCGGGCTTTCGCGTCTCAAAAATCGGCGAGGATTCAAACAGACCCAGCGCATAGGCATAGTGCTCCGACCACTTGACTGAGGCGAGCCCATCAAAGGTAGAGAAGGGGATGAAGCCCACCGCGTGATCCCCGGGCACGTGGCGGATCGCCTCCTTGTAGGAGTCCACCTTTATCTCAGCGATTGTGCATCCGGCCCATAACGCTTCGTCTCGATCCGACGCGACCTTGCCCTTATCAAAATTATGGTTAGCGAGCTTATCGGCGCCGACATATCGGGCGTACGCAATCAGCGCATCTGGTGAGAGAGGCTGATTGATGAGCTCGAGCTCCAGACGCGACAGAAAATCCCGAAGATGCTGGTCGCTAATCTCATTAGAAAAAAGGACGTGCGCATTAAGACGGCCCTCCATGGGAGCCGACAGGCGCAGCTCTATGCCGGGGAACACCGTTTTCTCGAGTGCTGGCGCACCATGCTGGGTTTGTCGGGATTTTAATGCGAACCAGCCGTCGAATGACCAGTAGTCCATGAGACCAAACGCGATTGGCGCGGCCTCGTTCAACGCGCGAATCATCTCATCGACGAGCTGGTTGTTTCTATCCGCATCGGACCCTAACCGGTCACCGTTCCAATGGAATGACGCTGGCGAGTGGATATGCAAGTCCCACTCGCGCCATTCTGACCCCCTCGAATACATCCTTCGCCCCCACAACCTGCAATTCAAAGCCAATGCGATACTGCCTATTTCTCCTTCGTTCAACCTTTGCCGAGCAAAGTCGGCGAGCAACCAAGCCCACCGGGCTAAGCTGTGGTCTTTCGGGCAGCAAAGCTGAAATCCCATTGCATTCATAACGCGAATCACGTCGTGAACTCTGGTTTCCCGTCAGCGCTGAATGCGCGATAGAACCCCTCGCGCACCAAGCCAGTCTCGCGCGCAACCCGGCTCATGCCGCGCGAGCGCAACGCCTCAACGATTGCTTTCGGATCCCTCGCCGCCAATGCATCGTTTATTGCTGCCTGAAGCTCCGACTCGCCTGGCAGCGAAGCAAGCTCATCTGCCGGTGCCGCGAGCGCGTCCAGCTTAGTCGTAGCTTCAAGAAGCTCAACACCTCTCCGTCGGAGAGATCGACGATGGCGTCAAGGGAGCGCTCACAAACCGGAGTTGGCAACGAGAGGCCTGGATCCTGGCGGCTCGGTTTGCTTGAACGTTCCGAACTCGAGGACGATTTCCGCGGTCCGCGCACGAACCGTAGCTGGCAGATGCAGATGTACTTGAACACCTGTTTACCGCATGCGCCCGCGGGAATACCGGGTTGCCGATTTATTACCATTAAGGGCAAATCGGAGAGTGGCGGATGAGCTGTCGCACACCAACGAGAAGGAGGAGCACGTGCCGAGAAAAATGACCGGGTCTGATGGAGTATCGGTTACTATTCCAGATGGCGGTCGCCAGATCAACGACTTCATCTTTAGTGTCATGGGTTGAAATCATCGCGCAAGAAGGAGGTCTTGAACGCAGCTTGCAGCGTGTCTGCCGACAGAGGCGCAATCCAGGGCAGTCGGCCTAACCACCGCACCCGTCCAATCTCGCAAATCGCCCTCACAGCATCCGAATTCTTTTCGCCAACGAAGGCGATTCCAAGAATGTCGATCTGGCGTCTTCGGAGCGCCTCTATGGACAGCAGTGAACAATTAATCGTGCCCAAAGTTGTGCTCGCGCAGAGCACGATAGGAAGTCGCCATCTCTCCAAGAGGTCAATGTAAAGCGAGCCGCAATTCAGCGGCTCCATTAGTCCCCCGGTCCCCTCGATCACGAGCGGCTGCCCTCCGGTGTCCGGCACGTCCATCGACTCCGTTTTGATGCGAACCTCGTCAATCTCCGCGGAACTGTAGGGCCAAGCGGCCGTTTGCAGCCGGTAACGCTCAGGCACGATGTGATCCGACGGAAGGCTGCCAAGCCGGGCGACGCGCTCGGTGTCCGTTTCTCCTTCGACGCCGACTTGAATCGGTTTCCAAAACTTCGCACCGAGGAGATTGACAAGTCCTGCGCAGAACACCGTCTTCCCGATGCCGGCGCCCGTAGCGGTCACCACAATCCGCTGCTGGCTCATCGAGCTTTGCCTCTTGTCTCCTCCTGCAGTGTACGCATCTCATCCTCCACGATTTTCAGTGTCAGTTCACAAACGTGCGCCAGTCGGGAGGCCCCGCCTCGCGCTTGGGAAGATCGGCAGTCTACGTTCGGCGTGCGACCCGACCTTCCAGCGAGTCGAGCAAAAGGCAACTCAGCGCACTTACGACCACTTTTTACTCTCTCAACGCCAGGCAGCGGCCGCACAATTTATGCAAGACACCGATGACGTTCATTGCCGATGCCCCTGGCCTGAATGGGCCTGCCCCGCATGGCCGACTGATAGGTTGAACCATAGAAGTCTCGCGCGCAGACCATCGCGCTTCCTTGAGTTGTGTGTCATGCGTTGTGACAGGTCGAGATTGTTTTCGGCGCACAAATACTGTCCGGATCGGACGAAGGCATTCACGTCCGGCACGATGTATCCTAATAGATGCAGAACCGTACGTTTCGGACCCCAGCTCTACGATTGGTGACTGATGTTCAATTGGTATGAGGCCGCTGAGATAGTGCTGAAAAGTTTTCTCCGGAGAACATTGATCGACGGTATCACCCACAACGGAGTATTGCCCGTTCTCGCGTTTTGCGCGCGGGCATTCATCGAGCCGCCGAGTCAGAATAACGCCACATTTCAGATCATTTGGGTACCGACCAACTCACACATCTTGCTCAATTGGAAATTCTGCGAGCCTCTGCTGCAAGGCCGAGCGTCGCCCGAGCGCCCCTTCTTCTGCCATCAACGCCGTTCCAGCATTGCGTCGAGCCTCATCCCGAGGTAAGAACGCGGCCAAGTTGCGGCGTCACGTTTGCGGCCACCATGATCCGTCACATCGTCTTCTTCACAGCCAGAGATGAGGCCGGTATCGACCAAATCGTCGAAGGTCTATCGGTTCTGACCTCAATCCCATATGCACGCCGGCTCGAGATTGCGCGCAACCGCAAGAGTGATCAGCTCGGCAATGACATCGACGTCGTGGTGTATGGAGAGTTTGATAGCGAGACGGATCTCGCTGCGTACAAAACGCACAATTTGTATCAAGAAGCGATCCGATGCGTACGGCCACTCCGGGAGTTGCGCTTTGCCGCTGACTATGAGCTGTCAACAGACGTGCATTTCGCTGGAACGGCAGGGCTAACGCAAGTCGCTCGGCGCAGCGGACCAGCTGGCCGTGAGTAGCTTGATGACCAGCCGCAAAGTCTCGTACGCATCGGACGGAAATAGCCCTCGTTCGGAAAGGCATCATGCGGCGCGGGCCTCACAACCTGCCAATCGTCGGTAACACATAGCCTATGCACATCCGCGAGTTGCAGTGGATTGAGCCTGTCAAGGCGCTGCGATGCTTTGCGCATCGGCCGCAGCTTACCTTTCTCGATAGCGCGGCAGGGCATGAGCTGCTTGGGCGCCACTCATATCTGGCCTGCGAGCCGTTCAGCACCTATTTGGTCGCCGATGGACAGGCAAGTTGGAATGGAGAGGCACTTTCAGGCGATCCATGGGAGGTCCTCCGCGGCCTTCTTGCGAGATACAAAGAAGCGCATCGCCCCGATCTCCCCCCATTCCAGGGCGGCGCAGCCGGCTTCCTTGGTTACGATCTGAACCGAACACTGGAGCGGCTGCCGCCGCCGTCAATTCTCGGCCTCCGACTACCTCAATCAATCCTGCATTTTTACGATGTGGTGGTCAGCTTCGATCACAAGGACCACAGGTGCTGGATCGTCTCGACCGGATGGCCCGAGCAGGACCCCAGTCGACGGGCCGATCGCGCGCGTCGTCGGGCCGACGAGTTTGCAGCACTGCTTGCCAGGCCAGAGTCGCCGAGGATCATAATCCCCAGCACGACGGGCGCTTGGCATTCGAACTATAGCCGTGAACGCTTCATCGCAGCGGTCCAGCGCGTCCTCGGTTTGATCCTGGCTGGAGATATATTCCAGGCGAACATCGCGCAACGCTTCAGTGCCAGGGTTTCGCCCCTGTTCGATCCGCTCACCTTTTATTGCCAGCTCCGGTTATTGAACCCGGCACCGTTTGCAGCTCTCTTGCGCTACGATAAGCTGACGGTCGCATCGAGTTCTCCTGAGCGATTTCTGAAACTTGACGGACGGCAGGTCGAAACGCGCCCGATCAAGGGCACGATCGCGCGTTCCGCCGATTCCGCGAAAGATGGGCGCCGTGCCGAACTCCTTCTTGCGTCCGAGAAGGATCGCGCCGAGAACATTATGATCGTCGACCTGCTGCGCAACGATCTGTCACGCGTTTGTACCGACAATTCGGTCGAGGTTACCGCACTGTGCAACCTGGAATCCTATGCGTCGGTGCACCATCTCGTCTCGATTGTCAGGGGCGCACTTGCTGCGGACAAAGACGCCGTCGGTCTGCTTCGCGCCTGCTTTCCGGGCGGCTCCGTTACCGGCGTTCCGAAGGTGCGAGCAATGGAGATCATTGCGGACATCGAGGGAGTGGCGCGAGAGGTCTATTGCGGGGCGATCGGTTTCCTTGGATTCAATGGACAGATGGACACGAACATTGCGATCCGCACCGTGATGATCGACGACGACCTAGCTGTATTTCATGCAGGGGGTGGAATAACGGCGATGTCGGATCCTGAAACCGAGTATGAGGAAACCCTTGCCAAGGCACAGCGGCTCTTCCACGCCTTTGGTGCCGATCCCTCTGGTGCGCTTTGATTTTCATCGTCGACAATTACGATTCCTTCGTGTTCAATATTGCGCGCTATTTCCGCGAGCTCGGTGAAGAGACGCAAGTCGTCCGGAATGACGCGATCAGCTTCACCGATCTCGTCGCGCTCCAGGCGCGTGCAATCGTGATCTCTCCCGGGCCGTGCACGCCAATGGAGGCCGGCATATCCACTGCCGTTGTCCGCGAACTCTCGGGTCGCGTTCCAATTCTTGGCATCTGTCTTGGGCACCAGTGTATTGGCAGCGTTTTCGGCGGTCGCGTGGCGCGCGCGCGTTGTCCCATGCACGGCCGAGCCTCACACATAACGCATGACGGCCGAGGGTTGTTCAAGGAACTCCCGTCTCCACTTCCTGTTGGACGCTATCATTCTCTGGCGGTCGAACTCGAGGAGTCAGACGCGCAGCATCTCGTGGTTACAGCCCGTTCAATTGAAGGTGAGATTATGGCTTTGTCACATCGGCATCATCCAACCTATGGCGTGCAATTCCACCCCGAGTCAGTACTTACTCAACAAGGGCACGTTTTGCTTATGAATTTCTTGCGATTGGCGACCAGTTTCGAAGCGTGAGATCGGAGACGTCGTCAAATGGCGAGCTGCGTATTCGTGAATCGCGCCGCAGAGGTCGGACAAGATGTAACCAGAAAGCGGAATAGCTCAGTTGTTACGCTACGTACGCAACTTTCTCTTTTGGTGCAGCCTCAATTGAATTACCTGGAGCCGCGTCAGCCTCTTCGCATCACGCCCATTTGGTACATGTTCTGGCTTCTTAGCGAAAACGTTTATTCGAGATCCATCAAGAGATTGGCGGCCTAGGCGGTACTCGCGGTACCGCTGCCCTAACGGGCGTTTCCTCCGCGAAGACCGACCTGTGGCTCGCACCCTGGAAACCCACCGCCAGCGATGTCGCAGAACGACTCATTTAGGACGGGGAGTGCGAACCTTCTTCAAGGTCGGCCACCATATTGCTTCGTCAATCTGCCGCGAGAGTTGTTGATACCCTCCTTTATCAACACCTGCAGCGCATCGTTGCGAGACAGCTTTAGCCGCGCCTTCGCGACCTTTCTTCAGAGCTGTCAGAAGTTCCAAATTCACGGTCAAATGCCCCCTCTCTCTATAGCCTGAGGTCAACTGAACGTATAAGAAACCTTGGAATTGCCAAGTGGGCAATCCATTGCAGTGATCGCAACAGATCGCGCACCTTCTCACCCTATCACCTTCAGATGATTGCCGAACCGAGCTCACTCAGCCAAGGTCGCTGTCTGTTTGCAGGATTTTCAAGGAGCCTTTCTTGAATGGCCGGAACTCGCGGTCGTGAGCGTCAAGTCTATCCGTACAATCGCGCCTTCTGAGCTGAGTGATTGCAGAAGTACGAGCTTGTGCAGTAAATAATCACGCGTTCGGCAGGTGGAGCGAGCAATCCATCTTATCCTAAAGCCCATCGCCTCTGTCACCCGGCGGCGGCTCCGCAGGACAGATCTTTCAGGACAGTCCGACTCAACGACCCCGCCGATTCTCGTCACCTTCACTCTGGTAAGCCGAGCTGCTGAGACCACAGGCCTGTCCCATGCGCCCACTCCGAGAAGGCCTACCCCCTCTCGCCGCCGGCTTAAGTGCGGTGTCTCGCGTTCGCACATAGCATCTATCCATTTAGAAAAAAGCCGTGCGTTTGAACGATTGGTAACAGCTCGTGATAGTTGTGGATGATGTGGTCCGGCTTCGCAGCTCGCAAGCGCGACTCGGAAACAAATCCACCGGTAATGGATATGCTTATCAGTCCAAGGCTTCGTGCAATATTTGTTTCTACTGGCATATCTCCGATGATGAAGGTTGACTCGGGATTTATATCATTTTGCTCCATATATCGCCGAAGTCTCTCCCCTTTGCTCATCGTTTTATACTGCGTGGCACGGCTTTCAAAGGCCAGGACGCCGTTGAAGTAGCGATCGATTCCGAGCCTTTGCAATTGAGCAACAAGTGGCGCGACTATATGGTTGCTCACTATGATGGATGAAGCCGCTTCTTGGCGCACCAATTCCAGCACTGTGCGCGCACCTATGCGTAACTCCGCTTTATCGGCTAGCGGCTCGTAGGTATCATGGAAGATTGCGCCGCCATCGTGATCTACGGCTGCGACTTCCTCTTCTGACATTCCAATATTTCGGAAAAGAATGGAGAGTGGGACATCGGAATGATCCCGAAAGGTGTCCAGATCGATCGTCGGGCGTCCGAAGCGCTCCAAGATAGTGTTCGTCGTTTGCAGTAGCGCATTGGCATCGTCAAGCAACGTGCCATTCCAATCAAAAACAAAAACTGGCTTCATGCTTCGGGCCTCAGGCAGCGCTATAGTGGTCAGCCACCAAGTTATGCAGGTCTCTATTTGCGCGCGTTTGCCCTGCAGGAGTTGGCATTTCGAACGTAAAGGGTGACAAATCTATTCCCTCGCTCCCTCGCGGCAGCAGCGATGTGAGACGCGGGAAGGGTAAGTAAGTCACAGTTGCCGCATTGATCGAGGCCGCAATTCTTCCCTCGATGGTTTTGAGGACATGCGGCTCGATATCTTTAAATAGTAGGCTTTGCTTCCGCTGTTGAGCGGACAGTCCCTTCCATGTCCGCCAGAAGGCCAGCTCATCGATGGTTTCAATATTCACGCCGTAGTAATTTGGAGCCACGATAGGCGGTGAGCCTATTCCCCAATGGACAGCTTTGACACCCGCCACAAGAAGCATATTCGTTACGGTCCGACTGGTATCGCCCCGAATGAGGGCTTCATCGGCGATAAGTATCGTGCGTTTGTCGACGTCAGTCGAAGCCAGACGGTATTTGTGAGCAATGCGGCGCTTGCGCTCCCTGCTTGGGCCGATGAGAGTTCGTTCAGAGATTTGAGTCTCGATGACTTCACGCCGTTCGGCGCTAACCCCGCATGCTACGAGAGATGAAAATAAGCCGTCAGCGTAGGGCCCTCCGGTATGAGGCATGGACGCGACGATGATCGGGGTGGCGTCCGGCCCTGTGGGAAGCCGACGCGCAATAAGATCACCCAGCGAGAAACCGATACTGTAACGAGTTTCGAAGTGAGATCGGCCCTGGATCGACGTATTCGGACTTCCGAGGTAAAGAGTTTCGTAGGCGCAAAGCTTGGCGGCGCGTTGAGAATCGCTGACACAACGATCGAGGCAATGCCCCTTTTTGCCATCCACATATTTGATGTAGCCGGGGACGATTTGGTCTGACTTGCCCCGAAGTCCGGCAAAGGCGCAATTTTCCGACGCAAAGAGCAAGAATCCATCGTCGGTCTGCATGAACTCCAAAGGACGCAAACCATATCTATTGCGGAACGCAATCAGATTTCCTTCGGTGTCCAGCAAAAGCGCACTAATAGCACCATCAATGCGCTCATCAATCTCACGAAAAACGTTCTCATAGTTGACTGGCAGGCCTTGGCGCCAATAATCCCTTTCACAAATGTGTTCAACTAGCTTGAGCAAGAGTTCGGCATCCGTCCGACCCGCGAAGGTGCGACCTTGGGCAACCAGTTCTGCCCTAATCTCTCGAGCATTTACTAACGCTCCGTCCAACGAAATTGTCAGTTGACGAGAGGTGGCCCTGCGATTGGGAGTTGGTTGATCGTCGCTCTCACCCTCTGTGCAAACTCGACCGCAAACATGAGCGATTGCAACATGGGGAGTGAACTCCAGATCCTGCTCATCCTTGTCGATCGCACGCAGTTCGTGTGATGGCCGAGTCGCGGTTTTGTATCGAACGCCTTTGTTGTGCATGAAGGCGGCGATGCCGACTCCTGCCTGTCCGCGAAGTGAGAGCTTCGGAAGCATGTGCTTGAGCCGATCATAAACAGTCTGATTGGAACTGCTCCAAGGCAATAGAAAAGCGGCAGCGATACCTGACATGCTGGTAACCTTCTTGTAGCGTCCCCGTCCCGAGCCCGTCACAAGGCGGATGTGGTCCGCCGATCCGAGAAGAGATGGACCTGCCCTTAAGCAAGCTTCGTACCAGCACCCAGCGCTCAGCAATTTGACCAGACCATCAAACCCACAGGTGTCGAGATTTCCGCTCTCGCAATCTCTGTGTCCGGACAAATGAGCTGGCGTTTTCGCGACAATCCGTCTGAAGCGCGACGAGCTCGTATGAGAAATAACAAAGCCAACATCGCGCGGCAGCGCATGTGACGACCAACAAGGCATCACTGATTCGCCTAGATGCATGCTTCAGAAGGTCGTCATGAACGCGCAGCTCAGTGCCCGCCACATCTGCCAACCGATCGGCGAGATCAATGTGCGCGTCCTTTCCATAGCCAGCTCTTCTTGATCGCCTCGTCGATCTCGAAGAGGACGTTCGCCTTCATGAGTTCAGTCTCCGGATCCGCAAATCCAAGGTCGGCAAAACATTGCCCAAGCCGGTCATTCCGAGGGCGTCGGGCGGTTCGAAATGGACCTTCAATATCGCCTCGCAGGCAACCAAGCTCAGCTTAAGGCTGCGCGAGATGACTTAGTTGCGGCGCGCGATGTCGTGCTCGCTTTATTTTTGCTTAGCTGTCATCTGCTGGTACGAGGAAAATCGAATCGATCGCAAAGAGCTGTTCGTACTGCGGCTCACGCCAGAGCTCCGCCACGACATCCTATCATATCTGGTCTCTAGGCAGACCGATCCGAAAGCGGTCTACCTCATCCTCGAATCGCTCTTCATACGAACTTCAAGGGCCTAGCGTCGCCAGCGGCCGGGGTTGAGGTGTGATGCTTTAAGCAGCGCAGCACACCTCGCAAGATCTTCGCTACGCAATAGGTTTTCATAAAGCTTTGAATTGCTTGACGGCAGTCTGCCATTTCGCTCGACGAAACGCTCATCGGCGTTAAGTCCCATCCTGTAACGCAGGACAAAACCACTGGACCAAGGTGAAGAACCGCGGCTGAGCCTCTCATGCGTTCGGACACTCCGGGCTGCATTTCATCCCGGCCCTCACCCTAGAGAGTTCTAGCGCGTTATCCGAATATCGCCTGCGTCTTCTGGCAGTGGCCGCTCGTCATCAAAGTCATTGTGCGAGAGCAGCGCTCCCAAACCGAACAGAACCATACCGCCAATCCAAATGAGGATGGCTTTCACATAAACCGAAGTGCCGATCCCAACCGAGCCAGCCCGGCCGAAGAGAGTGCCCGCATTGAAGAGGAGTCCGATCACGCCCCAGAGCAAGACAGCGCAGTTAGAAAGCCCCTTCCGGGACCCTGACGGCTTCGTAGCCGAAACGTCGGCTTCCATTGTTGTCCACGCGTAAAAAGCCCCATCGAATGGTCGCGTCTCGAGTCCTGCCTCTTCGCTCCTTATCGATGAGTGCCGTAACGGTTGCCAGTTCTCGAATTGACATAAGTCCCGCCACGGTGTGATGAGCCGGATCCGCCCAAATAGCTGCCGCCATGACTGGTAGTGTGATGTCCGCCGCCGTAGCTGACGCGCCCTCCATGTCCTCCGCGTGCGTTTGCTTGTCCGATCACGCCGAGCAGCAACAGACCGGCAACTATTGCAATCAACTTCATATTTCGCCCGCCCCTTTCGAATGTGGAAGCGTATCCAAGCGCAGCCGATGCGGGATAACAACCTCTGATACGCGCAAAATATGCAGCTTTACGCCGGGAATGGCTGGAGCGGAGCCGTTTTCCGGCGCGAGTAAGGCGCGCGCCCTCGTCCCCGAAACCTCGACCTCCAAATGGAGCCGGTGACCTCGTCTGAATGCCCAAGCCGATCGAGCAGAAATACCGCAGATGAAGGACCCTCTACGCTGATTATCATCATGGCCGCAATGCTAACGTAGGCCTGCTACTTGCTCGGGGCCAACATTGTCATCGCAGGAAATTTCCACCCAGTCGACTGCTGCAGCCGATCGGGATCTAATCTTCGTAGTGATCGAGCGTCATCGCGAGCTGTCGGCGCATTATGATGCGGCCTTGTCTGTATCGGCGAAGCTCGATAAGGGGCTCGAGTTTGATGCCGCCGACGAAATCAGCAGTCAAAGGAACCATGCTCTCGCGGAGCATGCGAATGTGCTCATCCGTTCAACGCCAACCACGATCGCGGGCGTTATTGCTCTGACCCGTTTCGTCGGCAGCCTACGAGAGTGGGAGCTTCCCGATGATGATGCGTGGTATCGGGTTTTCTTAGAAGGGCTGGCAGACGCGATCGATGGAATCGCCATGGCGCAGCGGCTTGGACGAGACGGCGATTAACATGGCGCTCGCTTTCATCTTCCGCGGCATACTTTTCTGGGGGGCCATTGCTGCGCTTCTCTATTTCGTGTGGAAGTTGCCCTTCTGAAGCCCGACGATTAGGGGCTCGCCCGAGCCAGTGTCGAGGCAATGAGGAGCGGCGGCTTTTCAACCACGGTAATCGCCCGCTCCTCGAACATGGCTGCGATATCAGTTTCGGTTGCCCTGCCCGACGCTGATCCGTCTTGAAATCGTCGACCACGAGCGCCTTGCCAGCGGCGCGGCAGGCGCGGCCTGATGGACTGCTGCAGAGGGGGGCATCCCTTGAGCTAGATCAAGAGAACGGCGCCCAACTGAGGCGGCCTTGAGCAACGCGGGCCGGTGTGCCTAGGAGGCCGGGCCCATAGCCTCAGCAACGGCTGCACTGTCGTTCGGTTATCAGCCCCTTAAGTCCCCAAGAAAACATTCGTTTCTGGAAATGGAGACACTTCCGGACGTTACAGAACAAACGACCGCAGGAGCCGCTTTGGACCAACCCCTGCGGCCGGTGCCGCGACGTTCCGCACGATCGCCACGTCGCCTGCTGGTTAACACGTAGATCTGCCAGCGTGAACTGGCGTGCCCCCGTTACGGCCTCAGCTGGAACTGCTCGAGTCCATCCTCGATCACTCGGAGGTCCTCAAGTAAAGCATCTCGAGAGTCAGTCGGGTCAACGACTGATGTGGGTTGTAGCTTGAGCAACTGGTGCCGAAGGTCTCGCATATTCTCTAAGGATTGCCGGTTCTTCAGAGGTACATAAGCCGAAACGGTCGATTCAATGCTTGTTGCCAATGAGTAGCTTTGCGTCGTAACCCTTGCGCGAGATAACCCGCAATGCGCCCTCACATAGGCCTGGTAACCAATCCGGCCCAAGGCTCTTGGGACGGAGTCGCGGGGACATACACGGGCCTTGTGCTGGGGAGAACGCTCGTCATCAGCCGCCCCCTTCACTGAGCTCGACAAGATTGCCCTGGCAGCCCAAAGGCGGCCTCAGCTGGGGGCATTGGAGCTGGAGTCAATCGGGGTCATCCTCCGAGAAGGGTATCGGGAAACTTGGCAATCGCGGGACTGTTCCTGTCCAAGATTGTGTCTGGACGACGCGCCGGACGTCGTTCCAGTGGGTTCAGGATTCGATGAATCTCGACAGAGGCGAGTATATAGCCCTGCAATAGCGTTGGCTGTATACACCGATGTGTGCCGAGCCGACGCGATGACGGACGTCGCTAGCTGGACCTCCTGGTGAAGGCTGCTCCAAAGACGGCGAGCGTCTTCGGCTTCCTGCATCAGTCTGCTCGTCACGAGACAGCCATCCGATGGCAAACTCATGCCTGCGAACTTAGCTAAATCAAGTTGAGCTCTCGCTTTTTCCTGCTGCTGGTAGAGGTCGCTTATAGTCGTGAACGACTTCATTCGCTGAAGCTCAAGCGACCAGCGATTTTGCTGTTCGATCTGTCGACGGACATGCTGATCGATACTCATCTGGTCTCTGCCTAGCGCAGCCTCCCATGACGACGTAGATCACATTTGCAATGCCGGTTCGGGTCAAAACAGGTCATCATTGTAGATCACGCCGCCTTTCTAGCACTCCGCTTTTTCGCAGCGGCGCTACGCTGAAGAAGATTTAGAACGGCCTGGGGATCACGCTGAATGATCATAAGGTAAGCTCGCAGACCGTCTAACGGCCGCGAACGGCCTTGCTCCCAATCTCGAATTTGATTGATTGTAAATCCGAACTCGGCAGCAAAGTCGTCCTGAGACAGGTTAAGTTTCTTCCTAATATCGCGAACTTTGATCTCGGCCGGAACATAAAGCTTCGTAGGCTTCGCACGTCCGCGAGCGATCTCCAGCGCCTCATTGAGGCCAGCTGCGATCTTGTCAAAAGCCTTCTTGCTCATCATGCTACTCCCGCTTTCTTGGCCAACTTCTCAACTTTGTTTTTGTACTCGGTCGCGATCGCCTTTGTTAGGGTCTTCAACGCGGCCTTTTCTGCGGCGGTCAGATTTGACTTCTCACCTTTTCCGAAAACTGTAAGAAGGAATACCGGCATACTCTCACCCGAGTAGAAGGTGACCGTGCGAAATCCGCCGCTCTTGCCTTTCCCTCTGCCAGCCCATCTGACCTTGCGACATCCCCCCGTCCCTGAGATTTCGTCACCGGCTGTAGGGTTCTCCATCAGGAACCAGACAAGTTCTTCCACCTCCCCCGGAGACATGCCGGCATCATCTGCGGCAGCATCGAAGGCCTTCGTTTGGGCGACAGTATGCATGGCATGTTACTACGTAATTAACGTACCATGCATAACTACGTAACTCACGTAGTCATGTCAAGTTCCTCTGACAATAGGTCGCGCAATCGGTGATCCCGTGCAGGTGGTCTGCACGCACATCAGGCCCTTTTCAGCCCGATTTCGACCAGCCGGCGGACGGCGGTTGCCAACTTTGGTTTGTCCGGCTGGTCTTTGGCCCACGCCCGAACCTCAGCCTGCAATTCGTTCGGCATTCGGACACCGACCAGCGGCGCAGCTCCGCCGGTGGCCGGCCTGCCGCGCCTGATTTTAAGATTATCTTTTATTAACTTCGCCATGAATAAAAGATTATCTTAAAAACAAGCCGAGGGGAAGTCTGAACCTTTTCCTCGGCTCTACCCGATCTGAGAGAGGCTCTCATGACCCGGGCCACCAGCATACCTACCACGCGCCGGGGGCACGGTGATCGACAGTGCTCCGATCGATGAGCTGGTCGCCAACTCAACCATCGGTATTGTGCAAACTTTGGCGGCCGCCCGATCGCGATGGCGGCGGTACAAGATACTAATCACGATGCTGTCCGCACTCTTTGCCGTTGGCGCTCTGATGGTCGCCGGCTCAGCTTCCGGCGTCCCCCCGGTCGCGGCCTTTGTCCTGACGGCCGGCGTGGTTCTGATCGTCGGATCGCTCGCAATCCATGGCCGCCAATCCAGCACCGTGTCGCTCGAGTACGAACTGTCAGCGGAGTATTCGTCGCGGTTTGAAACCCTCGCTTCGGCCTTTCACGATTTGGCCAGTTGCGGCGGCATCTGGAACGTCCCTCTTGAGATGCAGGAAGCGGATTGGAAGCGCAATGCTGGTGCCTCGAAGCTGATACGACGGCACCCGATCTCCTTGGGCAGAGACAAGCCGCACCTGGTCAAAAGCAACATCGATTTCCTGAAGCTGCCACTTGGAAAAGAGACCTTCTACCTGACGCCTGACGCCATCCTCGTCACTGCCGGCAGGACGATTGCCGCCTTCGCCTACCAGGATGTACAGTTCGCTTTCCGAAATGCTCGGTTCATCGAGGAAGAGACTCCACCTCAAGACGCCATCGTGGTCGACCAGACCTGGCGCTATGTGAATCGCAAGGGTGGTCCGGACCGGCGTTTCAACAACAATCGGCAGCTACCGATTTGTCTTTACGGTGAGATCGATATGCGCTCCGCAGCCGGCGTGAACGAGCGCATCCAATGTTCGCGCGGAGATGTCGCAGAGAGATTTGTCGCAACTCTCGCGGCAATGTCGGCCTGACGGCGCGACTGGCCGCGTAGGTTTAACTATCCAGTCGGTCACAATGGTGTGGACAAGGAAGCGGCCTCAGCGGCACCGGAGGATTATGCTGACGCCGTATCGATGCTTCTCGGACAAGCCGGAAGCCGATTCAGAACACCGATGAACCTGGCTTGTGTTCCTCGGGGCTGACGTCTTCAGCCAATGCGGAGATCCTCTGCGCTCATCTTACCAGAACGTCCGGCTTTGAGCTCGTAGCTGACCCAGGCGCCTTCCGCGAGGTTGGTGTAGCCGGCCTTCTCGACGGCAATGATGTGCACGAAGACGTCAGCTCCGCCGTCCTCCGGTTGGATGAAGCCATATCCCTTGGTCGCGTTGAATCACTTCGCAGTACCCATTGCCACGGCAATATCTCCAAACTGAACTCACGCGATCTAGCGAAGAGCATCGCCATCATCAAGAGCCTCGCGCAACTCTCATATCTGAGCCAAGCGCCCGCGGCCTCAATCGCTTGCGGCGGGGCCGGTTTCAGTTTGCCTTGGACGCAAAAGACGTGGATCGCCGTGGCCTTTTCCCAGAAAGTGCGCTCTGCCTTCATGGTTTTTGGCTTGGCGGTGGGAAACTCGAGGGTCTTGAGATATTCCGCTGCGTCGCAGACCACATCATGGAGTTCGCTCGGCTCCCCCGTCGATCGTGCTCCGAATTCGAGCATAACGGCGGGACTTACATAGCCACTGCCAGTCTCCAATGGATCGTACCTTACGAAAATCTTGTCGTCCTGGGCCTCAGCGGCTGCCTTGAGTTTGTCTTCCTCCAGCCGCTGCTCGATGACCGGTAATGCTTTCTCCTTCACCCAGACCGGGAGGCGCTCTCGTGCCTGCGCGCTCCACCTCTTGCTCTGACTGCGAGTTTGGGGGACCGGATTATCGTCGCTAGTGTTCACGAGATCCGGAGCTATCGTTCGAATGTCATAGGTGAGATCGACATCTTCCGAAAAACGGCGGATCGCACCGTAAGCCTTTGATAGCGAAGTTCCGCCTTTGAAGACGAGATGTTCGCCTAAAGGCGAGGAAAAGAGCGCGTTCAGGCACCAGACGACCCAGACATCCTTTTCGAGAAGATGTGCCGGACGACCTGAGTTGGACGCAGCAACGCCGAGCGCCTCTTAGCGCTCGGCGTCAGACAGCTTTAGAAATCTATCCGACACGGAGTTCGCTTACCGGCTTGGCAAGCCAAGTCGGAAAGGAAGAAGCAGCAGACTTCAGCTCCTTCACTTCGGTCGGGGTCAATTTCTGACTGACGAACCTCAATGCTCGTTCTGCCGTCTGTGGGCCCACCCAGGCAAGCGCACGCACTACCTCACCTGCACGTCGGTTCGCCAGGGCAAGCTGCCAACGCGGTGCATGCTTGAGCTCAACGACTTGCTTACCAAGGCAGAGCCTGCGGGAAGGACCAGAGGTCAGATAAACCTGACGGACAGGTACTTGCGTCGTCAAACCAAGATGATTGGCCGCCGCCGCGCCGCTGGAAACGATGGTTTCGCCGCTGCGAATCTTGATTTCCTCGACGACTTTCTCGACTGATGGAGCTCTAACTCCGAAACGGCTTTCAACTGGACGCAAATATATCCCTCGTCTCGCGCGCAGAAGTCTTCCTCGCTCGGCAAGACGCGAAAGAGCCTGATCGACGGCAGCACGCTTTCCAAGATGCAAAAGCGCCTTGGCAGCGATCGGTGCGCCTTCGGGCAATTCTTTAGTTGCTTCCAGAATCCGGGTGCTCAGGTGGGTCATGGCTCACGCTCCAGTGTCAGAAACATAGGAGAACTTCTGACAGCCTACAAGGGGATTGATTTATAGAAAATTTTAATGCAAATTCAGGTACTTAGTCAAAATAGGGCCGACTTGGTCCGTTTTTTTTTTTTAGAAGCAAGCCCCCTAAAAGAGATCCCCGCGAGGGTGCCCCCGGGAACTCCTCACTTTCGCGATTTGTCGCTAGCCAGCGAAAACAAATCCCCCATTCACGCCGAATGAAGCTCTGCCGACGTTTCGTTTGCCCGCCAGAGATCTCCAGCTCCCGGGAAAACAGACATCGACACCGGCCCTCAGCGACAATGAAATTGCGCCGTCTGTGTTTGCCCCGGCCACATCCGCCGCCCCGTCGCGACAATACGGCAAGACCAGCGAGTGCACTTACGCACCGTTCCCGGTGTCGGCATCCCATGTTGGCCGCGGGCTTGGAGCTCGACCTCGTTCTCGCCTGGATAGCCGCGATCCAAGGCATAGCTACCGAACCCCGTGTGCTCGATCCGACCGCAGCCTCCAGATCAAGGACATGAACCTAACCCCGCTCCCGTGTGCCCGGCCGCCAAACACGGGCTCAATGATCTTGCGGGCTGGCATGCGGCTCGTCGTCGTCCACAACGAGGCGATGATGAGGATCGATCGCTAGTCGCTCAGTGTTTGAGTGTAGACTGCTACCTCGGGCGCGGCGGCCGCGCGAGATCCGCTTGTCCGGCACCGCAGGAGTGCCGCACGCGTCGTAATCAAAATGCTCAAGCGCATCGAGCGGCGGGCCAGGAAGACCAGCGCACCGAAGTGATCTGGCGAACGTTGCGCGAATGTTTGTAGGAATACCGCAGCCCGGCTTGTAGGAATGGCAAAACCTGATGCGCGCAAGTGTTTGAAATCGTTGGAGCGGGTGAAGCGCTCCGCTCCAAATTTTATCTGGGTGATTCTCATTGCAAGACAATCACTTAAGCAGACATTACGCTCTCGATGTTGGACGTTTTGTTGGACGTTTTATTGTACACTCTTACGATGCGTAGTGGGGATTTGATGGCCCAGTGCAGAGCGCCAACAGCAGCATCGGCGCGCAGCGCCAACTCCCAACTCATGGGAGCGGCGTGAACTTCAGCTGGCTGAGCGGTGCGACCTTGTCGGTACGCGTCATCTTGAACTCGGTGCTCGGACCGAGCCATTTGTCCCAGAGCTGGTTGATCTCCCCAGCCTTGTCCATGGCCAGCAGGGTCTCGTTGACCTTTGCGAGCAGCGCCGGCTCGTCCTTCTTCATGCCGATGCCGATCGGCTGCAGCACCATGGGCTCCTCGATCATCTTCAGCGGCTGCCCCGCCTCCTTGGACCGGCTGACGAGCTTGGTAATGGTCATGGTGTTCGCCACCATTCCGACCGCCTTGTTCTGTTGAACGGCCATGAAGGCCGAACCGGTGTCGACGAAGGTCAGCGGGTCGGATTCGTTCAGCTTGATTGCGAGTTCCGACGTCGATCCTTTGGTCGACGCTAGCCGCTTCCCCTTGAAGTCGGCTTTGGCGGTGCCGGCTTCGCTCGCCTTCACTGCCAGCATTTCCTTGGCGATGTAATAGGGATCGGAAAACTGGATCTGCTCGGCGCGCCCCAGCGTGTAAGCGAGGTTCGCGACCGTGATATCGATGTGACCGAGCTTGACCTCGGGCACACGCGCCTCGACCGAAAGCGGCGTGACCTTGGCGACAACGCCCCAGTGTTGGGCAATCGCCTTGCAGAGGTCGACATCAAAGCCGACCATCTCACGTGCCTTGGCATCCGGCGCCGCGAATGGAGGCACGTCCGCGAAGGTTCCGCAGCGCAGCTCCTTGCGCTGGATGATGTCCGAAAGTTGGCAGCACGAAATAGATCCAGAGGATGATCAGCAGCAGCGGCACGCCGCGGGTGATGTAGACCATGGCCATGACCGGCCAGCGCAGCGCCCGCCACGGCGACAGGCTGGCCAGTGCCATCACGACGCTCAGGGGAAAGGCCAAGGCAATGCCGAGGACGGACAGAATGAGGGTGGCCGCGATACCGCCAAGTGGGCCGTTCGGATACTGGCCGACGAGCAGCAAGAGCCAGTTGTCTCTGACGATCTCGATCATGCTTGGGAGCAGCGACATGATCAGACCGCTCCTGCCATACGGCTGCGTTGCTCGAGATGGTGACCAAGCCACATCAGCAACAGCGAGCAGACGAGATAGACAATCGTGGCAATCAGGTAGGTCTCGAACGGACGAAAGCTCTGGTTCTCGACCTCCTTGACTGCGTGGGTCAGCTCGGCGACGCCGATCGCCATCGCAAGGCTGGAGTTCTTGAACAAGGAGACCGTATGGTTCACCAGCGCCGGCATCGCGTTGCGAACGGCCTGTGGCAGCAGGATGTAGGTCATGGCTCCGACGTAGCTGTGCCCCAGGGCACGGGCGGCTTCCCACTGCCCCCTCGGCACGGCGCGCAGACCGGAGCGCTGATTCTCGCTGAAATACGCGGCCTGGCACAACCCCAAGGCAATGATAGCGAACAACGCTTCGCCGTTGTGATCGCCGAGCCATATCTGAACAGAGTCCGGCAGCAGGCTCGAAATGCCGAAATACCAGAGCATGAGCTGGACGAGCGTCGGCACATTGCGATGGTAGGAGACGTAGATCGCGACGAAACCGCTGGCGATCCGGCTCGGCAGCATCCGGATCGCAAGCAGGACCATTCCAAGACTCATCGCCAAAAGCCATGAGCCGATGAAGATGATGAAGGTCATCTTCATCCCATGGACCAGCATCCGGCTGAACTCCGGATTGAGCAGGACGGCCATGAGTCGAAACCCTTCATCGCGTGCCCCTCGTCTAAGTCGGCAGAACGGGTTTTGGAGAGCCCTCGGGGCGAGTGGTCGACAAGCCACCCGGCACTTGCAAGGTCGGTGTGATCTCGATGTAGCCGACATTCACCGCTACCGGCGCGGCAATCGCAAATGCGATCGCGTCGGCAATGTCCTTTGCCTCGGGCAGTTCAAAGCCCTCGATGAAGTTCGCACGCGTTTCGGCGCTGTCGCCGTGGACATGGGCGAAGATGTCGGTTGCAACCCGGCCGGGGCAGATTTCGGTGACACGCACGCGCTTGCCGAAGCAATCGACCCTGAGCTGACTGGTCAACATGCTGACGGCCGCCTTGGTCGCGTGATAGCTCGAGTTGCCCGCAAAGTTGTAAGCGCCGGCGATCGACGTGATGTTCACCACGTGGCCGCGATCGCGCTGAGCCATGCCCGGCACGAGCAGGCGGCAGAGATGCAGGATCGCGCGCAGGTTGACGTCGACCAGGAGGTCGATGTCCTCCGCATCCGCCTGGAGAAATTTCTTCGGCCGATCGACGCCCGCGCTGTTGACGAGCACGTCGACCTCTAGACCCTGAGCAAGCTTGGTGATAGCCGCAATATCTCGGACGTCGATCGCATGCGGGATGCAGCCGGTGCGATCGGCCAAGGCTTTCAGCGCATCCGCGCTCCGCGCGAGCGCATGAACCTTGAGGCCCTCGCGCGCCAGGCGTTCGACGACCGCAAGACCGATGCCCGACGAGGCGCCGGTAACGAGAGCAGTCCTGTAATCGGAGAATGGCATCGGGCTCCTCGCCTTTTCAACACGCTAAACGATCGCGTAACTTTCCCGCCAAGACGGATTAAATGTGGTGGGATAAGGTCCCCTTATGATCGCCCAGCGGGCCCGTCGGAGCCCGCCACAAGCCGGGAAACCGGCACGATCTCGCCGCCCGCAGCCTCGATCGAGGCCCGAATCCCTCGGGCCAGCTCGACGGCCCCCTGGGTATCCCCATGCAGCAGGATCGATTTGACCGGCATGGCGAGCGCCTTTCCGCTGGAGGCAATGACCACGCCGTCACGCAGCAGACGCGCGACCCGCTCGGCAACCACCCCGGCGTCGTGAATGACCGCGCCGGGCTTCGCCCGAGACACCAGCAGGCCCTCGCCGTCATAGGCCCGGTCAGCCAGGAACGTCGTGGCGACCCTGATACCGCACTGTGCCGCCGCCCCTTCGATGGCGCTACTGCTCGAGGAAACGATCAGGAGATTGGGATCAAACGAGGCGACCGCGTGCACCAATGGTCGAGCAAGATCGGCGTCGGCAGCAGCCATGTTGCCCAGCGCACCGTGAAAGCTCATATGCGTGACGCGATGCCCGACAGCCCGCGCGATGCCGTCGAGCGCGCCGAGCTGGTAAGTGACCATGGCGGCGAGCTCGGTGGGGTCGATCTGCATCACGCGCCGGCCAAATCCCTGACGGTCCGGAAACCCGACATGCGCCCCCAGGTCGACGCCGCGCGCCCTGGCGCGCTCCGCCGTGCGCTGCATGATCAGGGGATCACCGGCATGAAAGCCGCATGCGACGTTGGCCGAAGACACGAGGTCGAGCAGCGCCTCGTCATTGCCCATCGGCCACGGACCAAAACCTTCGCCCATATCGGCGTTGAGATCGATCTTCATGATGCCTCACCTTCAATCGGGCGCAGTAGGAACAGCGGCGTGCCGTAACCCACGATCGTTCCGTGGTCGATCAGCATATCTGTCACCGTTCCTGACCGGGGCGCAGGCACGGCTAAAAGCAAAGGACCGATTTGCAGGAAGCCGAGAGGCTCGCCAGCCCTGACATTGGTGTCGGTCAAGGCGATTGCATGCTCGTGAAACGGGTGACGATCGAGAAAGATGCCCGGCGATGGCGCGCGGACGGTCATTGACGGCGCGTCGACGGACGGGGATTCCTCGCCAGCAACGACGCGTACCGATGCACCGTCGTTCACCAAGCGCAACGTGGCGCTCGGACCGCGCAGCTCGAGCAGTGCGAGACCGGCGTCCTTGAGCCAAACGCTTATCTGGTCGACGTGATCGAGAGGATTGCTCATCGGTCTCCTCCTTCGCCGCAGTGAAGCTCGACGAGACGACGGGCGTTTGCGAGCCAGCGGCGGATATCCGCCGAGGCGCTCAGCGCTTCATCCCAGCTACAGCGGATGAAGCGGACGCTGCTCCCAATCGGCGCCTGGCCGAGGCGCCAGAGGTCTGCCTCGATCACCGTACCGATTTTGGGGTAGCCGCCGGATGGCTGTGCATCGCGCATCTGGATGATGGGCTGGCCGTTATGGGGCACCTGAATGACGCCAGGCACGATGCCATGTGAGCGCAATTCCAGCGGACGCAGCGGGTTGAGCTCAGGGCCGGCAAGTCTGTAGCCATAGCGGTCGCTCTGCGGAGTGATTTTCCAGGCGGTGGACCACAATGCATCGTGCGATGAACTGGTGAAGCAGTCGTACTCGGCGGCCGGTAACACGCGAACGGCGGGCACACCGTCGGCTTCAAGCGGAAGCGTCAGCCCGGGCGGCGTCAGACCGAAGCCGGGCATGGCCCGGCCATTCGAACGGCCGGCCGGCAGTTCGTCACCATCGCGGAGCGGCCGCCCCTCGTGGCCACCAAACGAGCCTCGCAACTGCGTGCTGCGCGAGCCGAGCACGGCCGGCACGTCAATGCCATCCGCGACGCACAGATAGGCGCGGCTCGCGCGCCATGTCGTCTGCTTGGGAAGCGAAAGCGACAGCACCTGCCCCGCTTGGGCGCGATGCGCCCACCACGGCAATATTGCCGTCTCATCGATCCTTGCCGCACAGTCGGCGCCGGTGACAGCAAAAACAGTCGAGTGCTCGAAACGAACCTTGAAAGGAAGAACCGGAACTTCAATGACTGCGGCGTTCTCCTCGTTACGCAGCAGGATATTGCCTCCGGCAAGCGCGAGCGGATCCATGGCGCCCGATACCCCAACGCCAAGGTTGAGGCCACCGGTACGGCCGAGGTCCTGGACCGTCGCAAGCGCGCCTGCTGATAAAATCTTGATCATCGCAATACCCGGACAACCCTAAAGCGGATGCTGTCGCCCGGCTGAAGTAGTGCGGGCGGGCTGCGATTCACATCGAAGAACGCGACCTGTGTGCTGCCAATCGTATTCCATCCGCTGGGTCCGTCGGAGGCAGACACGCCGGTCTGACTACCGCCGATGGATACCGCTCCGCCCGGAATCCTCAGCACCGGCACCTTGCGGCGCGGCGTCGCGATACGCTCATCCATGCCGCCGAGATAGCAATAGCCGGGATGACTTCCGAGCGCGAATACGGTGTAGGTAGGCGCGCTGTGGCGTTCGACGATCTCATCGACGCTCATGCCGGTGTGTTCGATGACATCGGCCATATGCGGTCCGGCTTCGCCGCCATAGGCGACGGGCAGATCGATGCAGCGCCCGGCAATCGGAAGCGGCTCGACGCCGTTCCAGAGTTCGATGAGCCCTTGTTCGATTTCTTCCGGTCGTCGCGGCGGCTCGCCAAAGACCAGCATGAGGTTGTTCATGCCTGGCACGGCCTCGCACACACCGGAAAATTCGGCAGCCTCCTGCGCCATGGCCCAAATCCGCCGCTGCGTTTCGAGCGTAGTCTCGCCGGGCGCCTCAAACAGCAGAGCCGTCGTCCCGAGCAGGCTTGTGCGAGGCCGATCCGTCGTCATGGCTGCCCACTCTGGCGAAGTTTCGCCTCGAGATGGTGGATACTGACGCCACCGCGGATAAAATCGGGGTCGGCAACGAGGCGCCGGTGCAGCGGCAGGTTTGTTGCAATTCCCTCGATCCGCGCTTCGTCGAGCGCTACGCGCAAACGGGCCAACGCCTCATCGCGCGTCGCGCCATGGACAATAAGCTTTCCGAGCAGCGAGTCGTAGTAAGACGATACGCGGTAACCGGCACCCGCGTGACTGTCGATGCGCACGCCAGGCCCGCCCGGCATCTGCCAGATGTCGATCACACCGGGTGACGGCACGAAGCTGTCAGGGTCTTCAGCATTGATGCGGCACTCGAACGCATGACCTTGACAGGCGATGTCGCCCTGCCTGAACGGCAGCCGCTCACCCTGCGCCACACGGATCTGAGCCTCGACAAGATCGATTCCAGCGGTCATCTCGGTGACGGGATGTTCGACCTGGAGGCGCGTATTCATCTCGATGAAGTAGAACGCGTTATCTTCGACCAGAAATTCGAAAGTGCCGACGCCGCGATAGCCGATCTGCCGGCAAGCCTCCGCACAGCGCTCGCCGATTTCACGGACCAGCGCATCTTCGATCCGCGGGGCTGGCGCTTCCTCGATGACCTTCTGATGTCGCCGTTGGAGTGAGCAATCGCGGCTACCAAGCCAGACCGCGTCACCGTACATATCGGCGATCACCTGTATCTCGACGTGGCGCGGCCGACCGAGGAATTTCTCGACATAGATTTCGCTGTTGCCAAACGCCCGCCGCGCCTCTTCCCGGGTCAGGAGCAGCGCGTCGCGCAGGCCGCCCTCGCTCTCCACCATCCGCATGCCGCGACCGCCGCCGCCACCAGCCGCCTTCAGGATCACGGGATAGCCAATCTCGCCCGCCGTCGCGCGCACGACATCAAGATCGTCAGTCAGGGCCGCATCGGGACCGGGGACGCACGGAACGCCTGCCGCTCTCATGGCGCGCTTGGCCGCGATCTTGTCACCCCTAACGCGCATGCTCGCAGCAGTCGGGCCGATGAATGTCAGGCCCGCGGCTTCGACTTGCTCGGCAAAGCCTGCATTCTCGGACAAAAATCCGTAGCCCGGGTGGATCGCTTCGGCTCCGCTGACCTCGGCCGCAAACAGAATCGCCTTCTGATTCAAGTAGCTCTGCGCCGCCGCGGCGGGTCCGATGCACAGAGCCAGGTCGGCCTGACGCACATACGGCGCCTCTCGATCGGCCTCGGAATGGACCACGATCGTTCGCAGTCCGAGACGCCGGCAGGTCCGCTGGATGCGTAGGGCAATCTCTCCCCGGTTGGCTATGAGAACCGATCCAAACATGGGTCACGCCAACCTTATCAGTTCTTGGCCGGCCTCGACTTCCTGACCGGAAGCAACCAAAATCGCCGACACCGTGGCATCCTGTTCGGCGCGAACCTCGTGGAACATCTTCATCGCCTCGATGACACAGAGTGGCGTTCCAGCCGTCACAGCCTGCCCTACCGAAACGAAGACGGGCGCATCCGGCGCCGGTTGCAGATGCACAATACCGAACAAAGGCGCTGCGACCTTCGCCTCTCGCTTCGGCGCGACACCGGGTTCGGCGCGAATTGGCCGCGGTCTGGCGTTTGCGGATGGGACCGTCTCGACCGGTGCGCGAACCATATCGCCAGGCTGCGCCCGTCGGACCAGTCTGAGCGACCAGCCGTCTTCCCTGAACTCCATCTCGTTCAGATCAGACGCAGCCATCGCATCGATCAGGGTCTTGATCCGGTCCAAATCCATGTTCCGCCGCCCACAGTATCGTGGCGCTGCATGCGCAACACCGGCCTCGACGCTAGCGCCATCGATTCCTGCCGACCAAGACGGATTGGCTTTGCCCCTATAAGAGAGCGCTATGACGCATTCTGAGATCGCTCTTCATGCGCAATCAGATGGCCCGGCAGACCGGCCACAAGCTCAAGCAGGATTTCCTTGATCGCCTGTGCGGGTTCGGAGAGCGGCAAATGATCGGACTGGCACAGCGCCAACGGCGCCTCGATCACCGGTTCGATGATGCACGATTGCCAGGCATCACAGGAGGATGCGACCTGCCGCGCCATCGATTCGGGCAGGATGGTGGCGCCAAGGCCGTCGGAGATCACGGCAGTCAGGGTACTGGCGGATTCGATTTCCGCGACGACCTTTGGCACCTTGCCGATGGCAGCGAAAGCGTCGTTCACCATCTTGCGGACGACGTTGTACGGACGCGCGAGGTAAAGATCGGTGTCAACCAGCATCGCGAGCGGCACTTCGGCCGGCGGCGCCACCATGCTGCCGCGGCCGACGAGGTAAAGCGGCTCCCGCAGCAGCGGCTGGAATGAGAGGCCGTGGACGGCGGTTTTGCCGCCGTAGAGAACCGCCAAGTCCATTCGGCCATTCATCACGAGCTCGGAGAGCGTGGTGCCGTAGGTCTCGTTCAAATAGAGCAAAATACCGGGGTGTCGAGCCCGCACCGTGCGTAGCAGCGGCAGAGCCAGTCCTGCCGCGGCAGTCCCTGGCGCGAGCCCCACGGCCACGGCACCGGAGATGTTCTTCGCGGCCGCATTCATGTCGGCTCGCGCTTGGTCGCATTGCCGCAGGATGAGCTGGGCGTGGCGATACAGCACCTTGCCCGCCTCGGTCGGCACCACACCGCTCTTGGTGCGCACGAGAAGCTGCTGACGCACCTCGCCTTCGAGGGTTGCGAGCTGTTGACTGAGCGCGGGCTGCGCCACATGCAGCACATCGGCGGCTTGCGTCAGGCTGCCGACGTCGACGATCTTCACGAAATACTGCAGCCGCCTGAGATTCACGTCGTCCCCTGGGACTGTATTCTGCTCCCGATCGGGAAAAGAGCATCCATAAGATATGCCTATCAGGCCAGATTGAACTCGTGTTGGCCAGCGCCGCGCTCTGTCTCTAGCGTCGCACCTCGCTTAGCCAGGGTCAATCACTATGAACCATCCTCGTATTTCCGCACGGGTGAGGCGCATCAAGCCCTCGCCCAGCTCGGCGGCGGCCGATCGGGCAACGGCGCTGAAACGTGAGGGCCGGAACATCGTCAGCCTTGTCGTCGGCGAGCCGGACTTCGATACCCCTGCGAACATTCGCGCCGCGGCATCAAAGGCGATGGACAAGGGCGCAACCCGCTACACGATGTTGTCAGGATCCGTCGATCTGCGCGAGGCGATTGCAGCCAAACTGAAGCGCGAGAACAATCTCGTCTACTCACCTTCCGACATCATCGTCACCAATGGTTGCAAGAGCGGCATCTATAGCGCATTGGAGGCGACGATCGAGGCCGGGGACGAGGTGATCATCCCGGCTCCCTACTGGGTCTCGTACCCCGACATGGTGATCGCCTGCGAGGGCGTTCCGAAGATCGTCGCATGTCCGGAAAGCCAAGGCTTCAAGATCTCGCCAGAGCAACTCGAAGCTGCGATCACGGACAAGACGCGATGGCTGATCATCAACTCGCCGTCGAATCCGACGGGCGCAAGCTACTCGGCGGCGGAATATCGCAAGCTGGCCGACATTCTCGCACGGCATCCCCACGTGCTGGTCATGACGGACGACATCTATGAACACATCCGCTTCGATGGCCGTGCAACGCCGCACCTGCTGAACGCTGCCCCCGAACTGGCGGACCGCGTGCTTGCGGTAAACGGCGTGTCGAAGACTTACGCGATGACCGGCTGGCGGATCGGCTGGATCGCCGGGCCCTCCGATCTGATCGGTGCGCTGAAGACGCTGCTGTCACAGGCCGCCGGCAACGCCTGCTCAATCAGTCAGGCTGCCGCCGTCGAAGCGCTCAACGGCGACCAGAGCTTCGTTACCGAAAGCGTCGCAATCTACCGTACCCGCCGCGATCGTATGCTCACGCATATCAACCAGATCGAGGGTTTGAGCTGCCTGCCACCCGACGGCGCGTTCTATCTCTACGTCAATTGCGCCGGGTTGATCGGTCGACAAACGCCTGCCGGTGCGCACCTGGAAACTGACGGCGACGTCGCGATGTATCTGCTCGAAAGCGTTGGCGTCGCCGTGGTCCAAGGTAGCGCCTACGGATTGTCGCCGTACTTCCGCATCTCGATCGCCGCATCCCTCGATGTGCTCGACGACGGCATCAACCGCATCGCTCACGCCGTCTCCGAACTCCGCTAGCATCCCGATCGGAAACACGTCATGTCAAACACCGGCATCGAAAAGAATCCCTCGGCTCCGCAAGTGGATTCCGCGGTGATCGCGAAATTGCGGACCATCGCGGTCGCTCTGCTCAGCGACCAGCTGCACCGCAATTGCGGCAGCGTTGGGCTAATCCCCTATCACTCCCCGGCGCCGATGGTGGGCACTGCCGTGACCGTGAAGACCCGCGGCGGCGACAACCTCGCCATCCTTCGTGCCTACGACTTCTGCCGTCCCGGCGACGTGATGGTTGTCGATGCCGGCGGTGATATCTCCAACGCACTGGTCGGCGGGATCATGACGCTCGGAGCAGCCTCGCTCGGGCTTGCCGGCATGGTGCTCGATGGCGCCATTCGCGACGTCGGGGAAATCCGTGCACGCACTTTTCCCGTGTATGCGCGCGGCGTGACTCATCGTGGTCCCTACAAGGATGGTCCCGGAGCGATCAACGTCCCGATCACTGTCGGCGGCATGCCCGTGAACGCGGGCGATATCATCGTAGGGGACCAGGACGGACTCCTCGCATTCCCACCGTCCCTGGCCGCAACGGTCATCGAGAAAGCATTGGCGCAGGAGCAAAAAGAGCAAGGCACCATCGACGCGATCCGCGAGGGCCGATGGGATCGCGCCTTTGTCGATGCGCTCGAGGCGCGTTGCGCGAACTGAATGCTACGCAGTGTTGCACCTCCCGGCCGCGCATCATTTGACGCCGTTTCCTCGAGAGCCGGTCGCATTGCCGTTTCAGGATCAGCCCAGCGCGGAAATCCTTGCTCATATAGGATGTGATAAGAATTTTTTTGATCTCCCGGTGCACACGCCGTGCATACGACGATCTCTAACCAATTGAAAAACTTGGCCTCTCGCTCCAATCCATCATTGGGCATCTTGCAGAGCCTCACCTTTGCATGGGGCGCTATTGGGTACAGCCGATGAAGCCCCAGGGGCAACCGGCGAGCGAACGCGATCGCATCATATCGTAGATTAGCGCGAAAAATCGTGCCGTGGAGCAGGTGAAGGGAATCGAACCCTCGTATTCAGCTTGGAAGGCTGATGCCGCCTCGAACTCAAGCAATATCGGCGTCCCGTCACAGCTGAATCCTGAGCGTGGTCCATATGGCGATCGGGTGGTCTTCCGCAGCGCGAATCAAGGGCATTGTCTTAACAAGCGACAACGCGAAGATTGTTTGTCGCGCCTCTAAGTCCAAACGGCACTCCAGAGACGATCACAGCCAAGTCACCCAATCGAATATAGCCCTCGTGGTGCGCGGCCGCCGAGGCGATGCGCGTCATCTCCTCATAGCCAGAAGGATCGCTGGACACCGCACTGTGCACCCCCCACAACAAGCTCATGCGCCGAGCCACTCTCTCATCCGGAGTAAGGGCAAGGATCGGCACCGGCGGCCGGCTGCGCGAGATCCGAGCGGCCGTCGTCCCGCCTGCCGTGAAGCCGATGATGACCTTGGCGCCAATTGTAGCGGCAAGGTCTGCCCCTGCGGCCGCGACGGCATGCGAAGGGGTACTGTCCACGTCAGCTCGAGAAGCTTCGATCAGCGACCGATAGAGATGATGCCGCTCCGTGCTTTTGATGATGCGATCCATCATGGCAACAGCATCAATCGGGTAGGCCCCGCTTGCCGATTCAGCAGATAGCATCACAGCATCGGCTCCATCATAGATGGCGGTCGCGACATCTGAGGTTTCCGCCCGCGTCGGCGTCGGCCCAGCCACCATGGAATCCAACATTTGCGTTGCGATGATGACGGATTTTCCGGCACGCCGACAGGCGCGCACGAGCTCCTTTTGCCGGCCAGGGACCTCCTCGGCTGGGATTTCGACACCAAGATCACCGCGCGCCACCATAACGCCGTCCGACAACCCAATGATGTCGTCGATACGATCGAGCGCCATCGGCGTCTCGATCTTAGCGATCAAACCTGCGGCCTCGCCAATGATGGCGCGCGCCTCGATCAGGTCGGACGGTTTCTGAACAAAGGACAAGGCCACCCAGTCGACCCCAAGATCAATACCGAACGCAAGGTCGGCGCGATCTTTCTTGGTGAGCGGAGATAAGTCGAGCATGGCCCCCGGCACGTTGACCCCCTTGTGGTCCGAGACCAGGCCTCCGACCGCCACTTGCGCAACGATTTCTCCGTCTCCTGGCTCGGTGACCCTCAAGCGCACCCGGCCATCATCAATGAGAAGTTCTTGTCCGGGATGGACGGCTGCAAAAATCTCCGGATGAGGCAAGGGTATCGATTGCTTTTCTCCTTTGGCTCCGTCGATCACAAAGCGGACCGTTTCACCAGCACGCAAAACCAGCCTGCCTTCTTCAAGGGAGCCGATGCGGAGCTTTGGACCTTGGAGATCCTGCAGAATGCCTATCGGCCGGCCGAATTCACGCTCGAGTTCGCGGATACACACATAACTCTTGGCGTGGTCTTTGTGGGTTCCGTGACTGAAGTTTAGCCGAAAGATATCTGCCCCGGAAAGGTAGAGAGCACGTATCTTCTCAGGCTCGGCACTTGCCGGACCGACGGTTGCTACGATCTTGGCGTGACGCGAGCGACGCAACGTATCCCCCATCTGAAAGAATGTGATCGATCTAACATAAAGTCCAAAGCCGACCCTTACGGACTGCGGTCGACGGCAGTTGTGCAAGCCAATGTCCTCATCGGCAGTCGATTAACACTATGCGATGGACGCTATTGGCAAAGTGAATCCTGCTTTGAACCGATCCATGACAACCATTGTTTCAATCCGCTTTATGTCTGAACTTTCGTCTGTAAGACGCCGGGCAAACCGCTCGTAATCTTCCATATCGTTTACGGTAACTAGCAAGACGACATCGGCCAGACCTGTAACGTAGAATGCGCTCATCACTTCAGCCATCTTGCGAATTTGCCGCTTTAGACGATCGATGGTGTCGGCACGCGCGCGCTCTAAGGAGATGAGAACCACTGCCGTCACATTCCGTCCAATTGCTTTTGGAGAAATGATGGAAACGTCTGCCTCTATGACACCCTTGGATCGAAGGCGCTTCAGCCGACGTTGAACTCCGGATGCGGATAGGCCGACCTTACTTCCAAGTTGTTCACTACAGAGGCGATTGTTTCGTTGGATGAGATCAAGAAGACGAAAATCGATCTTGTCGAGTTGCATCACTGCCTCGCGGCCGGCGGATTTCGATCGCGTCGGGGAAGCAGACGCCTGCGCGGCTTGTCCTGACATTTTCGATTCGTCAGTACGCAGCCTAGCTGTTGAACGATCGATTTCTCCCGTTGTCATGTGCCTTGGAACACCTATGGGAGCCCAGCTCTTTGCGATAACATCGAAGACAGGTGGTGCGGCGATCTCCCCTCCGCCGGGGCTCACCACGCTCGGACCGGCCGCCAAGCGGGTCGGGAGCCACGTCCGCTGAGAGCTGCTGATGAAGGCTGTCCGACTCCAGTTCTATCGATGCGCGCCCTGGACCCGAGCACATATTCCCCGCCAACACACGAGTGTGATAGACGGTCAAGCTCCGGAAGCGACGGCTTTTTGCTCCTGATCGGCGGAAAGCATTATTGCGTTGACGGTGCGATAGGCGAATACGATGGCCGGACCGATTGTTATGCCTGCCCCGGGATAAATTCCGCGCATCGGCGACGTCATGTCGTTGCCGCAAGCATAAAGACCCTGGATTGCGTTGCCTTGTGCATCCAGGACGTTTCCGTAACTGTCGGTCGCCAATCCGGTCGCCGTGCCAAGCGTTGCCGGAACGATCGGCAACGCGACAAATGGTCCGTCTTTGATTGGTCCAAGATTTGGATTTTTTCCCACGGTCGGATCGCCGAGCGTTCGATTGAAAGCCGATTCCCCACGCTTGAAGAGGGGATCGCGTCCTTGGGCGGCGTGCGCGTTGTGTTCCTCGATCGTCTTCTGAAGCACAGCGGAATCTAGTCCCAGCTGCTTTGCGAGCTCCGAAATCGTTTCACCTGCCTTGATGTAGCCAAGGCGGACATATTTACCGATGCTCAACGTCCAGGGCCATGGCAGCAGGTGTCCCATGCCCCTCAATCGCACGAACTGGTGATCGCAGATGAAGTAGAATCGCTTATCTGCTGGATATCCGTTTTCAAACATTGCCAGGCAAATATCGTGGTACGAATTCGATTCGTTGACGAAGCGTCTGGCATTTGGACCGACAGCAATGACCCCAGGACGGCCGCGGTCGAGCCAGCCGTATGGCACGACCTGCGAGCCGCTGCCGCGTTTCAGGATTGAGACTGGGGTCCAGAAGCCGGCGGATGCGACATCTTTGTCAATGGCGGCCCCGAGCGTGGTTGCAAGCTCAATGCCGTCACCGTTAACATCGGCGTGGGCCAACGTAACGTCATGCTGGTGTGCACCACTGAGGTCCGCCCTCAACTGCGCGTTCCGGGCAAAGCCGCCGGTTGCGATAACAACACCACGCGAGGCGCGCACGCGGATGTCAAGGTTGATCCGCTTGACAACAGCACCCGTGACGCGCCCGCCTTCCTTCATGAGTTCGAGCGCTGGAGAAGATGGCCAAATTTCTACGCCGTACTCGCGCAGGCTCACCAGCAGCCGCGCGATCAAGGCATTCCCGCCGCTGAGCTCAGTACCACGCCTGAACCTGAGCCGATCCCGCGCATAGCGGCTCAGGCGAGCTAAGACGTGCTTGAGCGACGCAACAGATTGGAGCGGATTGAGAAAGCTTCTCACCTCACTCGATGAGATCATCATGCCCCCGAGCACAACGCGAATGGGGTCACCAATCAAATCGAAGTCGTTGCCTAGAAGCCGCCCATCATAGGGGGCGGGGCTCAGTGCCCGTCCCGTATCAGCGCCGCCAAGTTGGCTCGAGTGATAATCGGGCGTAGAGGCCAAGGTAAACTTGACACTCGTGCCGTTCTCGAGCGCGGTTAGCGCCGCCGGGCCGTCTTCAAGATAGGCATCAATGAATTGCGCACGATAATGAACGCCGAGTTCATGCTGCAGGTATGTCCTCGCATTGGCGATGGTGTCATGGTTGTTAGCCGCGCGCGCCTGAGCAGAACAAGGAACCCAGATCATGCCATTCGACAGGGCCGTCGTTCCGCCAAGTCGCGGAGATTTCTCGCATACAATGACGCGCAGTCCGGCCTTTGCCGCATAGAGCGCCGCCGACAGTCCAGCCGCGCCGCTGCCAATCACGAGGACATCTGTGTCCCAGCCCTGATCCGGCCTCGTCCCTCCTTTGGAGGCGAAAGCGACCGTGTCCGATTTAGCTCGGTTATTTGGTGTGTTCATGCGGCCTCGCTGCATGTTGCAGTGAACATCAATGAGTTTGCGGAAGCGGGACAGCTTTGAATTCCGCCGTCGCTGTTTTCACTGCCCGTTCAATTGGAATTCTTTCGATTGAGGACGCGCCAACAAAGCCGACACACTCGGTCGCCCGATAGACCTCGATCGTATCTTCAGGCTCGGCAATTGCCCCACCATGGCAAAGCGAGAGGACGTCCGACCGGACGGTTCGCGCCGCCGCATTGATCTCATTGATGCGCCGGATAGCCTCCTTTATGGATTGCCCGTCCTCATGACCGACCAGGCCGCCGCGCGTTGCGCCGACATGTGGGACGATGCAGTCGGCCCCTGCACTTGCCATCGCTTTGGCGTCCTGAGGGCTTGCGACATAGGCGAGCGAAAAGATATTCTTCTTGCGCGCGAGAGCGATCAGCTCGACCTCACGTTCAAAGCCGAGGCCGACGCGGCCGCGGCGGTCACGCCAGTTGTCACCCATGGTGGAAATCGTCGGATAGTTGATGACGCCGGAGAACCCAGCAGCCCAGAACTTGTCCAAAAGAGCATCGAGATCGAGCCGGAGGGGATCCCAAGCCTCGATACCACCAACCACCGGCACGGAAGACACCACGTTACGAATTTCCGCCGCAAGCTCCAGCGTGCGTGCGTTGGAATCGCCAATCCGGCTCGTGGGAAGCCCCATCAGACGCGACAGGCCGGTCGAGTAGACCACCAGCATGTCGGCACCTCCGAGAACGGCACATTTCGCGACCAGGCCGCAGCTACTTCCTGCCGCGAGAATTGCTTTTCGCTCCGCCACCTGTCCTTCGATCCTGGAAAGGATTTCCGTTCGCTCAAACATCCGCATGGGATGAACCTTCTTGCGTGAGTTGTTCCAGGATCCATGCCGCGGCAGCCTCGGCGAACTCGCCATCGTTAATGTGACAGTTCAGGTCGCGGACCATGACGGGCGCGGAGAGATGTTCCTTGAGCCCATCCAGCCAAGCCTTGTCGGCCTCCGGATCGTAGAAGATGCCGCCTTGGCGGTCGTAATCGGATACGCCTTTCGCGGGCCAAAGGACCATTGTGGGCGCTTTTGCTCGCGATAGCCGTTCTGCCGTGAGCCGGCCAATGCTCGCGTTCTCAGACGCAGTTGTGCGCATGAGCGTCGTGTAAGGCGTATGGGCGTAGAACTGGCGACCGCGAAACTGATCGGGAACGCTCGATGGCAGGCCAAAATTGACCATATCGACCGCACCGGGCGCGATCACTTGCGGAATCTTTTGCCGCGACGCTGCCTTGAGCCGATCCGGACCGGCGCTTGCGGTACCTCCAACGATTTCGTCTGCGAGCTCCGTTGTGGTCAAATCGATGACGGCGTCGAATTCACCAGCTGCGATCAGCTGCTCCATTTTACGGCCGCCCGCCCCGTTAGCCGGAAAGACGATTGCGTCTACGCCGGCGTCGGCAAGCCGCGCTGCGCACTGATTCGCCGCCGGCGTAGTCACGCCGAAGGCAGTGATCGCAACGACCTTCTTGTCTCGTCCAACTTTGACGGGAACGTAGTGCGTGGCCGCAATGGCACGCCCTGCGTTCTCGAGCACCCTTATGGTAAAGACATTGATGCCGAAGAGATCGACCAGCGTCGGATAGAGAATGATGTCGCTGTGAGTGGCCAATTCGGCGAGTAGCGCAGGCCTTGCGCTGCTTACCAAAAGTTTCGGAAAGCCATAAGGCAGCTCAGACACAACCTCGCCGAAAACCGCGCTCCCCTTGCCACCCCCAACCCCGATAATCGCGCTGATCGTTCCTGATCCCAGGAGGTCACCAACCTTACTGCGCGTCCTTTCAGCAATCTGCTTCAAGAGTTCGGTGGGGGTCTTCGCATCGGCTTGTTTGTCGCCGTCATCCCTCTTAGTGCCGACGTCGATCAGGATGGTCTTGCGGCCGCACGCCTCGATAATGTTGGCAAGGTAAGACGCCTCGCGGCCCTTGGTATCCAGGGTGGCCACGATCGCGACCGCGTCTGTAGTCGTGGATCCGGTCGCCAGTTCGGACAGGTTACCATCCCGGGCCGACCTGTGGTCGTCCGTACAATGGTGAGACACGATCTTCCTCCCAGAACCATTCCTAACAACAGGTGGTCTAGACCCGGCTCTAACCGGGTATAAGATCGGTGAGGCGTCCAAATGGGTAACATTGGGTAGAAACGGTGAGAGCGAGAGTTCCCGGCAGACTTGCTACACGCATGTCGGACATAGCTAAAGGCGCACAATTGCAAGTCTACGCGCCCTCTTTGCGCAGCCTTCCAGAAGGCTCGCTGCTAGTCATGGCGACCCTGCCAATCCTCGACTGGAACGACTGTCTTTTGCGAGACTTGCTAACCCTCGACAAGGCAACGTCCGCTCCTCATGTCTATGCGGCGATACTCATGATCGACCCCTTCGCTTGCTGGGAGGATATTGCCGAATCGTTGAAGGATGCCGGCATCACCGGCGTCGCCAATTTCCCGCCCGCATCTATGATCGAGCGGTCGGCGGCGGGCGTACCTGTTGATGCCGGACAGGAGCTCGAACTTCGACAGGTGGAATGGTTCACAAGCCATGGTTTCAAGGCGTTGTTTGCCATCGCGAGCGATTCAGAAATTACCGCAGCGGAGAAGCGACTTGGCTCCCATCTGGACGGACTCATCCATCTACCAGCAGAGGCTCTTACACGGACGATGAGCGAGGAGATGGAGCTGGTAAGCCTTGGCCAGCACGGATCGTCATTACCAATGTTCGCGCTTTTGGATGGGACGACTTCGAAGCGGCCAACTTAAGCAAAGTGACGAGCGGGACTGCTCTCTAAGTTCCGCAGCTTCCTGAGCAGGGGTTTGTCTATGACGCCAGAAGACCGGCCGCCTTTCCGTGATGAAATCTGTTTGGTCTCAAGCCCTCGGTGAATCGTTCTTGCTCGAGAGAATGCATTTTTCCGCTCGGCTAGTGCGGAAGCGCTCAACGGCGGTCTCAGGACCCCCTGATATGCGTATCTGGGAGCGTCAACAGCAGGTTCACGGTCTAGGGAGGGAATTCAGCGCAGTTTGTGCATTTCCTGCTCGGGACCGGCAACGCTGGGGCGCCCTGCGAGGTGATCTCGTCGCTATCGGCGGAATCAGTCGCAGCTGGCATTGCAATAGGCATTAGCTAGACGGCCCCGTCTAACTGCGTTGCGGCTATTCTCACAGGGATATGGAGGCGATCGTGGTGACGCCGCTGACGAACCGCACGGGATCGCAGATTTCCGAGCGCGCGATTTTGCGGTGGGGGTCCACGGCATCGGGACGCGGGACAGCGCGCGCTTCTAACTCGATGAACTCGTCGGCTTTTTCGAGCGTCGGATGAGCCTGAATGCACTTGTCACATCCTTTCCGGTGCTCCTCCATCCCATGATCTTGTTCGTAGCCCGTCTTTTTCGTTACATGCGACGGTGCAACGGGGCGCGCTGTATCAGGCACAACTATCGTTACGCTGTCCGTCCATCGGGCTGGCTGCGATCACCTCAAATCTCGACCGCAAAGTGGGGGTGGTGAAGCTCCAAAAAATACCGCTGCCGGATTTCTCCGGCAGCGGCTCAAGTCTTGGGAGAAAGCAGACGAACCGGTCTGCCAGCGGACCCAAGAGATCAGAAGGGAATTCTGGCCGCCGATCGCTATTATTCAAATGATGTCGGATTGGTCACGGCGCGCGACCTCAGCGTCCGGGTAACGTTGGGTAAACCGACCATATTAGGCGCAGCTGTCTTCCAGGTCTGACGCGACAGTTACCTTCCCACGGCTCTAGAAACGCGATATTTGCGGAGTCGCACTGGCACGATTCACTTAACAGATGGCCGCCGGCACGACCGGCCCGCGCGGTTGTGAAAGAGCAACCGATAATTCGTCAGCACAACACGCCGGCGAGCTTATTGCCTCCAAAGGTTTCTCAGCGGCAAATGCGTGCTTCCACAGGCGATGTTTCGGAGAGAGACGGGTCCGACAGCTCTTCAAATCCGAAGCCACTCCCGGACTCGCATGCGCGCGCCGATGCAATATGTGCGCGAGCTGCCTCTCACAGATCGGCATTTTCTGATGACATCGGGCCGGCAACAAGTTGGATAGGCATTCGACTGACGCATCTAGAAACGGAGCTCTCGGCGCGCCATTCGCTTCTAACCGCCATCAGCAGCCTAATGGGCGATGTCGACCGACGCACCTTTTCCCAAACAGCTCGGATGATCCGGCCGACGATCCTGTTTTTCGCCCCAACACGCGTTTAGATGGCGCGAGTCAGAAGGAAGCAATTATCGGTCCGTATCGGCACTACAATGCTCCGCTATTTAATAAAGGCTAACCTCGATCGATCGAGAGTTATTGTAACAGATAGAACTACGATGAGGCCCGTCACCATGATTTGGAGGTATGTATGCACGCCTGCGATATTGAGACCATTTTGCAGCACGGCGATCACCAGAACACCGGTCAACGTCCGGTGGACTCCGCCTGAACCTCCAGATAGCGCGGTTCCGCCCATCACCACTGCGGCGATCGCCTGGAGCAGCAGATCGTCTCCCATGCGCGAAGTTCCCGTTGATGTCCGAGCGACAAGTAGCAAGCCCGCTACTCCGCAAAGCATTCCGGAGACAACAAAAGCGACGGCTTTGGTCCGAAGAACGTCAATCCCTGAAAGTCGAGCAGTTAGGCTACCACCGCCGATCGCAAAAAGGGCTCTTCCGAAGTGGCTTCTCGCACCGACAAACGAAGCGACGACAAAAATGAGAAGTGCCAACACTCCCGAGTTCGGAATACGACCGATCACAGAACCGGAAGCAATCCACGTGAGGTTCGGGCTCTGAAAGAACACGTTGCCACCGCCGCTGATCCACGTGGAAACGCCGCCAAGAATAGTCATCGTGCCTAGTGTGGCAACGAAAGAAGGCAGCCGTAGTCGAAGGACGAGCGCTGCATTTACGAGGCCACACAGCGCTCCAATGCCAGCGGCAGCGACGGCTATTCCGGCCGGACCTACATCAAAGTCACGGATCAGAACCGCAGACGAAATTGCCACAAGTGTCACGATGGCTCCAACGGAAAGGTCCAGCGCTCCCATGAGAATCACAAATGTGATGCCCGTTGAGACGATCAGCAGGATCGAGGACTGTCGCATCAGATTGAAAAGATTTATCCAACTTAAGAAGCGCGGATTTATCAGCGCGAACACCGCGACCATTGCCATCAGCAGCAACAATGGCCCTATCGCATTTATAATGGGACGGTGACGGTTATAAAACTGGGCGATCTGCACTTTTACTTCTACATCTGATCTCGACCCAGTCGTCTGCGGCTCATACCATGTGTTGGACAAGTTCCTGCTCCGTTGGCTTGTTATCGGCAGGCGCGTTGCACACGAACTGAATTTCTCCCTCTCGCATCACGAGGATGCGGTTTGACATTCCAATAAGCTCAGGCAGATCGTCTGTGACCAGAAGAATAGCTACGCCCTCCTCAGCCAAGTCCCTCAGGACGCCGTAGATCTCTTGTTTAGCGCCGACATCGACGCCGCGCGTGGGATTGTCGAGGACCAGCACCTGAACCTTTCGGACCAGCCATTTAGCTATCACCACCTTCTGTTGATTACCCCCGGAGAGGAATTGGCAAAGCTGTGTTGGCCCTTTGCATCTCACACGCAAGCGATTGATGTACTTTTCGGCGAGAAGCCGTTCTCGGGAGCGCGAAATGAAGCCGGACAGGCGCGAGACGAGCGGAAGCGAGGCCAAAGACATATTTGCTTGAACCGACATGTAAGGCACGATGCCTTCGCTCTTGCGTTCTTTGGGGACGAAACCCATCCCGCGCACGATCGCCGCTTTTCCCCGTCCGCGAAGTGGCAACGCTTCGCCGCCCACTTCGATGGTGCCGTTTGAGGGAAAGGGTTCAAATCCGACGATGGCTTTGGCTACAGCCTCCTTGCCGCATCCGACGAGGCCACCAATTCCAAGGATCTCACCTTTGCGAACCTCAAAACTGACATTTTGGACGTTGTGGCCGCTTAGACCCTTGACTGAGATCGCGATGGGCGCCCCCACGAGCTTCAGCTGGCGCTTCTCCATGAAGTATTCGTCGTCTCGCGTTCGGCCAACCATCGCCCGATGAAGGCTTTGTTCGGAGATCTGTTCTCCTGCGAACTCGCCAACATTTCGCCCGTCCTTGAACACGTAGATGCGGTCGCAAAGCTCTACGTATTCCGCAAGACGGTGTGTAATGAGTACGAATGACGCGCGACGACGGTACCGCCGAATCGACTCAAAGAGAATTCGGATCTCTCGCTCGCCGATTGCAGCTGTCGGTTCGTCGAGCAGGATGATTGGGTGATCAATGTGGAAATACTCGGCCAACACGAACGCCTTGGCAATCTCAATCATCTGCCGATCGTGAAAAGCGTAATCGCCTGTGCGACGGCACGGGTCGATGTAGTCAAGACCGAGGTCTTTGAGGTGTCTTTCGCTCACGGCTGTCATCGCTCGTCTGTCGACGATGCCTATCGGATTGGCAAAGTTGGCTTCTAAAGAGAGAAATATGTTTTCGTAGACAGCTAGGCTTGGAATAAGGGCCTGCTCCTGAAAGACCATCGAAATCCCGGCCTCAACGGCCTTAGTATAGCTTGTCGGCCTGAAGCTCTTGCCGAAAAGTCTCATACTCCCTGTGTTCGGCGTATGGATGCCGGCGATCATTTTGAGGGTCGTTGATTTGCCCGCCCCGTTTTCTCCGGCAATGCCAACTATTTCGTTCGGAAATACATCGAGATCAATCCCTTCGACCACGGAAATGCCATTGAAGCGCTTCGACCCGTTGCGCATCGTGTAGATGGGCGTCGGCACGCCGCTCATTTCACGTCCTCCGCGCTCGCGCGATTGGTGTTCAGAAGAACAGCGAGCAGAATGACGGTCCCTTGAATGATTGTTTGTAGGTAGGGCGGCAGGGCGAGAATGTTCATGCCGTCTGAAAGGATCGTTATGAAAAGAACTCCGATTATCGTCAGGCGCACGTTGCCAAGCCCACCCCTAATCGCAGTTCCGCCAACGACCACTGCGGTGACCGTGTCGAGAGTCATATAACTGCCCATTGTGACTGTGGCGGATCCCAGACGAGCGGCCAACAGGACTCCGGCAACTCCTGCAAGAAAGCCGGACAATGCAAACGCCTGGATTTTGATCGTATTGACCTTAACGCCGATGAGCGCGGCTACTTGCTCGTCGCTTCCGATCGCGAGCGTCATTCGTCCGAAACGCGTGCGATCACCTACGAGAATCGCAACACCGTAGATCACGGCCGAAACCAGTACCGCGTTGGGGACCATATTGGCCAGTGCGCCCTGGGCCATGTCGATCACAGCCGCGTTCGATACTGATAAGGACCGGCCATCTGAAATGAAGAGTACCGCTCCTGAAATGGTCGTTGCTGCTCCAAGCGTCACCAGAATCGAGGGAATTCTGAGGTAGACATAGACCAGCCCATTGATCGCACCAAACGCCAAGCCGACCAAACACGCGATAGGAACTGACCACAAACCCAGCTCTGGTGCTAGCCGGGCGACCAGCATGCCGCAAAAGCTAGCAACCGCTCCGATCGATAGGTCGATAGAGCCCATCAGGATCACGAAGGTCGCCCCGATGGATGCGATCAAGAGGACCGAACTCGATAGCTCGATTGCCCTGATATTTGCGACGGTAAAGAACGATGGAGCAGCGACACCAAAGGATATAATCGCGATTGTAAAGACGAAGATCGTTATGGCACGCCGCCATAGCTCGCTATCTCTGCGCCCAACCAGCGACACTTCTAGCATTTTTGCGATCCGTCAGCGTGAGGTAAACACGATGCCCCTCTCCAAAGGGAGGGGCATCCGAAGCGATCACTCGGGAATTCGCTGTTTATAGTGATCGTTATACTCCGCCTTGAGCTGATCCACGCAGCCGGAGTCAACGGCATCTTGATAAGCCTTCGGAAATTTGTATCCGACCGGCGTGCGAGCGCCCCAGTACGTCTTCACGTCGATCGGCCACACATGGTTTTGAGCATCCCAATCGCTGGGACGAAGGACCCGCGACATTTTCCTCCAATCAAACGGAAGCTTCTCGCCGGAGAGAAACGCTTGATACTTGTCGACATTCTGAGCGGTTATCAGCGTCGCTCCCGTGTACATCATGCGTTCGCATGGGCTCGGCTTAAATCCCTTAGCGACATCGTATGCCCGCACGAGCGCAAAACCCGCTTGCCACTGTGGGGTAAAGCCCATTGTCGCAAGAATGCGGCCTTCCTTCACCAGCTTGAGGGTTTCTCGATTGCCGTCGAGGCCGACGATCGGAATGTGCATACCAGCGTCTTCGACGGCTTGCATCGCGCCCAGTGCAATCGAGTCGTTTTGCCCGAAGACAGCATCAATCTTGGAGTGCGCCACTAACAGGTCTTCCATGACCTTGCGAGAGTCAACCTGATTCCATTTTCCTGGTTGGCGCGCGACGACCTTGATGTTGGGGTATTCGGCTAGAGCTTTATCGAAACCCTTTGTTCTGGAGATGTCTGCATCCACCCCGGGAAAACCAGTGATGTGCGCGACATTGCCTTTTCCGCCGATCTTGTCAAAAAGCAGTTTGGCAATTCTGTAGCTGTTTTCGACATCATCCGGCGAGAAAAACGTTGCAAAAGCATAGTTGTCGGCGCCCGCATCCAAAGGATGGAAACCAGGCAACGACTCCCAAACAGCAACATGCACGGCACCGACCTTCTTCGCCATCTCAACGATGGGCTTTATGTTGGCCGCAACGAGATTCTCCCCGAACGTGATCCTGACACCAGCACCAAATTGGGCCTCATAGATTTCGATTTGCTTTGCCGCATCACCTTTGCCTGAAAGGATGCGATAGTTTAGACCGAGGGCTTTTGCGGCCTGTTCGGCGCCTTGCGACCAGTTATTGAAGTATTCGTTCTCTAATGTGGAAACTTCAGACAGGACATCCTCAGCGCTCGCACCACCCGCAACGCCCAGGAATGCGGCGGTAGCAAAAAGGTAAGTCGACAGTCTACGCATTGATTGACCCTCCTCGTACTTGGTTGTAGATGGATTTGCCTTTCTTTCAGGTCGGTCGGCAAGCCAGCGCGTATTCGCGATGGAAGAAATCGGAACACACAACGTGTTTGCCTATCGTCAGAACGGTCATCCCGGCGAAGCGGAGAGTTTCACAAGGTACCGCGGACGCCGCGGTGGTCCGTTGTGGCCGGCATCATTGCTCTAGTCACATCTTCTTCCAGTCTCCGATCCGTTCGAACGCGTGTGCCGCCCTGTAGATGGTTGCTTCGTCGAAGTGGCGACCAACGAGCATCAGGCCCACCGGAAGGCCATCCACCATTCCGCACGGCAGCGACATCGCCGGATGGTGCGTGATGTTGAACGGAGCCGTGTTGGTGAACATCTCCGTCGCGCGCGTGATATACTCCTCTCGGCTGGCGTCATGTGGAGGGAGTTTCGTCGCCTTCATCGGCGTCGTCGGTAGAAGAAGGAGATCGTAGTCCTTAAAGACCCTGTCGTAAGCTGCGCCCAGGCGGCGAGAGACGTTGACAGCCTTGCCGTAGAATCGCGGCCCGTAGGTGTTGTTTACGTAAGTGCCGAGCAACAGGAACAACTTGGCCTGCTCGGACAGGGAGTTCGCCTTCTGGCGCCACCCTCGATGGAAGTCCATGAGTGACAGTGAAAAGAGGTCTGATCGGCTGGTACCAAAGCCGTCGCCGAACATCATGGTCTGTGTGGCGCCCTCGGTGCCGATCGGCGTCCAGATTGCGGCACCTTGGAGGTGCATTGGTACAGAGACCGTTTCAACCGAGGCCCCCAGATCCTTGAAGCGCTTGGCCGCTTCACGAACTGCTCCATTGACACCAGCTTCCGCCCCCGGCTGTTCGAAGCCCTCCTTCAGAACGCCGATCTTCAATCCGCTGACGCTTTGACCGAGTGCTCTCGTGTATTGTTCGACTTTCGGCGCTTTGATGCGTGGATCGTATCCATCGTCTCCAGCAATTACCTCCAAGAGCAACGCGTTGTCGGCGACCGTTGCGGTCATAGGGCCTGTGTGGTCGAGCGTCAGCTCATTGGGCATGATGCCGGTATAGGGGACAAGACCCCAGGTGGGCTTCATGCCGTAGATACCGCAAAACGACGATGGCATGCGTATTGAGCCGCCCTGATCGCCGCCGATCGCCATATCGACTTCGCCAAGCGCTACGACAACGGCCGAACCCGAAGACGAGCCGCCCGCGGAGTAGCCCATTTTATGAGGATTGTGCACCGGTCCGAGCGCACCGGTATGGCTACCGCCGGATGTGCAAAAGCATTCGCAATGCACTTTACCTGCGATTTCGGCACCCGCATCAAGCATGCGAGTGACAATGGTTGCGTCGATATCTGGTACGAATCCTTCGAGCGTCGCCGAGCCGTTCATCATTGGCACCCCAGCCAACATGACATTATCTTTTAGAGCGACGGTCTTACCCTTGAGTTTTCCGCTCGGCGCTCCTTCGACCCTCGCCTTGCGGTACCATGCGTTGTGCAGATTTTCTTCTGCCGGCGGTTGATACCCTGGGGTGCGTGCATATTTCACCGGAGGCAGCTCGTCCGGGACGGCCTCGATGTATCTGTAGGCCTCGAGAGATTCGTTGATAAGTCCGCGGAAGGAAACGATATCCTTCTCGGTAAGTGAAAGGCCGCATTGTGAGGCGATATCTCGCAACTGGGCGGGTGTGGGCGGGACAACTGACACTGGGCGCTCCTGTAATTTCAAGGGCAGACCCACTCTGCGATGGGCTCAATTCGGCAAGCCTAGTCGACTGCAGGTTGGTCGAACCTGACGTCAGTTGCTCACACTGGGTAAATCTGGGTAATTTTGCCAAGAAAGTGGCGAAGCAGAGCAGAAGTTTTCGCACGCATGCCATCTAGAGCGCTTGTTTGCGCATTGGGTCGGATCGTAGGTGCGGTGCCATAACTGGCTCGGCAGAAGCGTTACTGCCGCTCCTTTGCGCTGCCGACGTGAACGCATCAATCAAAAAGAAGAGCAATAGCCGGCAGGTAGGCTCCCTCCGCTACGTGATGGTCGTCAGATCACATAGCGAAAATGAAGAGCCGAAGAACTTGTATAGCCGCCTCTCGTCTTAAAGAGGAACCGCCTACAACCTAGCAAGTTCGTAAAAACCCCTGAGCGCGAGCGGCAAGACTACCCCTACAGCTGTATGGGTAGAATCCTGAGAAGCGCTTGAGCTTGTTACTCCAGTCCCAAACTCTGCGACACCGCGTAGCTTGGTTCGGCTTTCAATCTGGGCTGGCAGATGAGTGATGATGCACGATCTTCCACGTGCCGTCCTGACGGCGTAGTACGAAGGTGAACCGCGCCGGCGTCGATTTCTGATGGCCTTTCGATACCTGTGAAAAGACATAGCTTCCCACAACCAGGACAACGTTGTGCGCCAACGTGACAGAGTGCCATACTTCCATTTTCACGGTAGCGCCGCCGCGAAAGTAAGTGCCTATTTCTTTGGCCCCGATGTAGAGCTTAGCACTCGATGTACCCTGCAGGATCGCATCATCTGTGTACAACGAAACCAGGCGATCCGGCGTATGCCCGTTGAAGGTTCGCTGCCAGAGGCCTAGAAACTCGCGGATGTCCCTCATCAAGCAGTCGTCGTTCACTATGAATCTCGATCTGAGAAGTTGATTGCCAGAACGCACGTTCCGGTAACGGCAAGACCGTCTGCTCGCGATAAAGCGCCTGACCTGAGCTTTCTCACTCATGCTGAGGAGCACGTACCAGTTTAGCGGGAGGAGTAAAGGCTGACAATATTGCGTGCGTTGTCGAGGAACAGTGAGGCACACGATCGCATCGAGCTACAGTGCGGCTTCAGGGCAAAAAGCACCTTAGGCATCACAATGTATGATGAGCGCGCAAGGATACTCTCGACCAGGAACAGTGCACAAAGCGCACCGCGATGCAACTGCGTGACGCCCGGTATGCTGGAGTTCGTCGGTGACCCAATTGGCCGGGCGAAGCCAGATTTCTAACTCTATCGTTGCATACGGTGACCAGATCTCATAGTCGATGTGACATTCTATAGTCTGGGTACGATTGTCTCAGGCGAGATTGTCCGAACGCGGCGAAAGGGAATTGCAGTCGTCTCGCGCCGTGTAGACTCCAGGCGCAGAGAGGCTCAGCTCGCTCAAATCGCAGCACAGTCGTAAGCGATACATAGCATGCCTCGATCAAGACGGGTGTGGCCTGAAGTATTCGCGGCGTTCGAACTTACTCGGCGCGCAGCTCCGTGCGACGCATCAACGTATCCCCGAGCAGCTGCCGCTTCTTAGGACAAGCTGCGTACCGTCCCGCTCCCCAGCGCCTATCGGAGATTCCACGCAAGCGCGGGTGTCCTGACGCGTCATCGCCCTCCTTAATCACGCTGCTTGGCGCCTAAGCGCGGAGGGCGTTGGCCGGAGAGGCCGCAAACAGCCGATCTCGAATCCACGGCTCTCCATCGCATTAAATAACGCGGCTTCGCGCGCTGACAAAAATTGCGATGCGTCATCGAAGCAAGACGGAGCATCTGCAACGCCACTGTCGGTGTCAGGACATCCCGTTCTCTACGCGACACGCCCTGGATAGGAATAAGCAAAAGAAAGCAGCACTGGCTGTTGGCACGCTCTTTGAAACTACGAAGGGATCCCGCCGTGCGGCGCGAGGAAGAGTCTGGCCACGACGATTGCTTACTCGCGTGCTCTCGGTCCAGACTTGATCTTTAACTGATCGAATTGCTGGCATTAAAGTGGAGGTATTATGCGCATCTGCGGTATCAAGCTGACGCATGACGGAGCGATCGCGCTGATCGAGGACGGACGGCTCATCTTTTGCATCGAGCAGGAGAAGCGGAACAACAATCCGCGCTATCAAACGATCGACAATCTCGATGCAATCGTCATGGCTTTGGCGGAACACGGTCTAGATGTGCAGGACATTGATCAATTCGTCGTCGACGGCTGGGTGGGGCAGGTGGAGTCTCAGTACCAGGTCCTCAGCGGAACGGCACCTGTCACACTCAAAGGCGCGTCCTATGTTGAACGCCATGCCGAGGGCCTTCTCACCTCACGCGACGGCTTTGGCCTTAGGCTCGATGGCAGGACTTTCCCGTACAAGAGCTATCCGCACGTTGCCAGCCACGTGGCCGCCGCATACTGCACCAGCCCGTTTGCCAGGGCTGGACAGCCTGCTTTCTGCCTCGTGTGGGATGGCGGCACCTTTCCACGACTCTATCATGTAGAACGCGGGGGGACCCGGTTTATCGAGTGTCTATTCCCGGTGATTGGGCACGTCTATGCCGCTGCGGGCCTTCACTTTGGGCCGTATAAGCGAGCGAACCGCGCCAATTGGGACCTGGGTGCCCCCGGCAAGCAGGATCCGGGAGGTGCCGGCAAGCTCAACCTGGGTGTCGCCGGCAAGCTGATGGCCTATATCGGCCTCGGCTCTGTCAATGAAAACATCGTTGCGGTCTTTCAGGAGCTCTATGAGGAGCGCTTTGCTGCTGACACGAAGCGTGTGAGTTACCGTACCGACATCAAGAGCATGGAGACTGAGCTTGCGACCGTTCACGACTTCTTCGATGCTAGCGCACGGCGGTTGAAGGCCAAGGCGCCCGAAGATGTGCTCGCATCCTTTCATTGCTTCCTCGAGCGTCTGCTCGTGCGGGAGATGGCGAGTGCTTTGCAGCGGCACTCGGGTTTTGCTGCGCGCAACTTGTGCATAGCGGGCGGCTGCGGCCTCAATATCAAATGGAATAGTGCAATACGGTCGGCAGGCCTGTTCGATGCTGTCTGGGTGCCGCCGTTTCCAAATGACAGCGGCTCTGCAATCGGTGCAGCTTGTTGCGCAATGGTAGCGGACGGAGGTTTCGTGCCGTTGCAGTGGTCGGTATACAGTGGTCCGGCGCTGCAACGTAGCGATGTGCCGCCCGAATGGGATGCGGCGCCGTGTGGTATGCATGAACTCGCGACTATTCTCGCCAGCGACAAGCCTGTGATTTTTCTTGCCGGCCGCGCCGAGCTTGGACCTCGGTCATTGGGTAGCAGAAGCATTCTCGCAGCCGCAACATCGCCGGGAATGAAGGATTATCTCAATGACATCAAGCATCGCGAACACTTCCGGCCTGTGGCGCCGATCTGCCTGGAAGATCGCGCGCCGGATATTTTCAGTCCAGGAACGCCGGATCCTTATATGCTTTTCGATCATCAGACTCGATCTGAATGGCGGGACAAAATCCCCGCTGTTGTACATCTCGACGGATCTGCGCGACTGCAGACGATCTGCAGGACCTCTCAACACAAAGTCGCCGAGCTTCTGGTCGAATACGAAGCGCTCACAGGAATTCCGCTGCTCTGCAATACGAGCGCAAATCACCATGGACGTGGGTTCTTCCCGAATCTCGCAGCCGCCTGCAAGTGGGGCCGCGTGGAGCACGTATGGTGCGACGGGATGCTGTGGACGAAAGCTCCGCAAGCCCAGCAATGGCGCCGACCGTGGTTCAGCCGAGATCAGCACAGCTCCACGGCAGCAATCGGCTTAGCGAACGTGAAATCGTATGGTGAGCCTTAGCGCAGCGCACTTGGCGCGCCCGGTCGTCATTACCAATGTTCACGCTTTTGGACTGGACCGCTTCGAGGCGGCTAGCTTGAGCAATGTGAACACCGGGACTGCTACTCCAAGATCCGCAGCTTCTTGATTTTGTTGTAGAGGGTTTTTCTTGAAAGCCCCAGAGAACTGGCTGTTTTTCCGCGATGAAGTCTGTTTCGTTTCAAGCCTTCTATGATCCATTCCCGCTCGGAGAATGCATTTTTCGGCTTACCTGGTGCCGTCGCGTTCAACAGCGGCCTCAGAACGCCCGCGCTGATATGCGCATCTGGGAGCGTCACGAGCTGGTTCACGATCTGACGCAATTCCCTTAAATTGCCGGGCCAATCATGGCCAGCGAGCGCCAAAAATGCAGAATTTTCGATCGCCAGCGTTTGGGCATTCGAATCCCCCTTCGCCTCGACTGTGAAATGCTGAACCAGCTGAGGGAGGTCCTCCAGTCGGTCTGGCAAGGCAGGTAGCTTGATGTCGAGCCCCGAAAACAAGCCGAGCAGCCGGGGACATAGCACCGTTTGAAGGCCCGCCCCGCGAGCAACCGTGGCAGTTGCAATGATTCGAGCACTGGAGCGCACAATGGATGCGCCATTCAAGGGCGCGAAACTACCGGTCTCGAGGTAATCGGCAAGCCGTTCCTGCCCATCACGCGAAAGCTGATCGAGATGCAGCAGCAACACGGTCGTATCGTTTGCACTTTCCAGCAGCGACAGTTGGCGTCTCCTGCTCTGATCGCGCTCGGCCCCAAAAAGCGCACCGACCGTATCGATGGGCAAGCCGGGTCGGCATTGAAACAGCGCTGCCTTCGCGTGCTTGCGGTCGCTGAAGGCCTGGACCAGGCTGGCTATCCTTCGCTTGCCCGAGCCGGTCTCGCCCCAAACGAGCACAGGACTGGGATGGGAAGCGAGCCGCTTTGCGGTCTCAAGAACGCGTTTCATGATTGAGGACTGTGCGATGACGCCGTGCCTGAAGCCGCTCAACTGAAGTTGGCGCTCAAGGAGATCCACCTTCTCCCGCAACAAGTGAAGAGTCTTGAATCCCGAAGTGACCTCAAGGACAGACATCTCCAGCGGGACGCGATCGAGCGAGGAGCCCCCGATGAAGCCCTTGACACCCGTTTCGCCGCAGATATCCAAGAGTTCGTCAGGCTTCGTTATCGGCCCGCCGCCAAGTAGGCAGATCACGTTTCGGTCGACGGATTGAGCCACACGCGCGACTGCGCTCGTGCGCGCGGCAAGCTCCGACAGGCTAATCGATGGGTCGGATGCGCTTTCAACGCCACGATTGAGATTGAAGTTGATGCAGATGGCCTGAGTACCAGCTTCAACCATGCGCCTTGCTTCGGATTGGGTTCGAGTATAGGCGATCGTCATCAGGCCACGTTTTGCCGCCTTCACCAGCAGCTCTATTTCGCGGGCGTAACCTAGGCCGCATTTCTCAAGCAACGACCTCCTGTAGTCATCAATGTGGATGACGGAAGGGAAGTTAGTGACCCCCGAAAAACCCCATCTGCTGATCCGATCGAGCCAACGATCAATATCGAGCTGCGGATCAAAGGTACAAGCGCCGAAGAATACCGGCAATTTCGTGCTGGGCAGGATCTCGGTCCGACCGAAGCCGGCCACGAATTCATTGGTATTGCGGATCGGAAGGATTGAGGCGGGTGAAGAACCGCCCATCGCGCGAAATCGGCCGGCATTGAGCGCAAGCACGAAATCTGCTCCTGCTCGTTCGGCCGCTCTCGCAGCCATGCCCGATCCGATCCCCGCCCCCAGCACAAACGAACGGGAGTTCCGGAAGAACTGCCTGATACCGCCTCCCTTCACCTCATCCGTCCGTGTCCATAGACCGCATTCGCTGCTGGCGCGGCACTAACTAAAATTAGCTCCAATTTGCGGGCGCATGCAACCGTCGCAGGGCTTTTCCGTTCGACATGAAAAGATGGCAGTCCGCCGGGGAGGCCGCAAGCCGAACTTTGCCGGAGCTTTTGAGCGGCTCGGGCTTTGACGCTTTTGCGACGACTGCCTCCTTTCCGGCGTTGCCATAAACGTAAGTGACGCTACCAAGATGCTCGACGAAATCGAGATCGAGATCGATCGCGATATCCTTCTCTAAGGACGACGGGGAGAAATCATCCGGCCGAATCCCAAGCGTGATCGGCTTGCCGATGAGCGATTTGTCCGGCTCCACCGGGACGCAGACCACCGTGCCCGCGTCCAGCCTAACGTCCATGCCCGACTCATGCGCTGCTTCGACCTTGCCGCCTAGGAAGTTCATCTTGGGCGAGCCAATGAATCCCGCGACAAACCGGGACGCCGGATTGTGGTAGAGGTCATGTGGGCTACCCACCTGCTCGATAACGCCGTCCTTGAGCACGACGATCTTGTCAGCCATCGTCATCGCTTCGATTTGGTCGTGCGTCACATAAATCATCGTGTTGCCAAACTGCTTGTGAAGCTTGGCAATCTGAACCCGCATTTGGACGCGCAATTCCGTATCCAGGTTGGACAACGGCTCGTCGAACAAAAACACGTTGGGCTCACGCACAATGGTACGCCCGATTGCCACGCGCTGCCGCTGCCCGCCGGAGAGTTGTCGAGGTTTACGATCCAACAGATGATCCATCTGCAACAACGACGCAGTCTGCGCAACCCTGGTATCAATCTCGGCTTTGCTAACCTTCGCCATGCGTAGAGGAAAGGCGAGATTCTCGCGGACAGTCATATGCGGATAGAGAGCGTAGCTCTGAAACACCATGCCAAGGTTACGGTCAGCCGCGTCAACATCGTTGACGACCTCGTTATCAATCAGCAGGCGCCCACCGCTAATTCGCTCCAGCCCTGCGATCATGCGCAGCAGCGTCGACTTACCCGATCCGGATGGCCCGACAAAGACGACGAATTCGCCATGGTCGATTGTCAGGTTGATATTCCGCAGGACCTGGATGGTCCCGTAGGCCTTGCTGACGCCTTCCAGACGAACATCGGCCATCATGCTCTCCTTCGCGGGCTTGCAACCAGGGCCGGGATCTCAATCTCTGCCAAGCTGGATACGATGAAATCTGGTCGCGCCAGGGCAGGATTCTCTCGGGCCGGAACGCCGGTCGTGACCAGCACGGTTGGAAGGCAAGCTCGCTTACCGGCCTGAATATCCGTCGCAATCTGGTCACCGATCATCAGTGTGGCGCTGCGCACCGTCCCTAGGCGGGAAAGCGCGGTTCTGATCATGTGCGGCTCGGGCTTACCAACGATCAGGGGTTTAACCTGGGCGGCAGCAGCCACAGCCGTAATTGTTACTCCTGCTCCCGGTTCGAAGCCATCGGCGGTCGGCAAGAGAAGATCAGGGTTGGTGCCGATGAGGGCGGCTCCGTTCAAGATCGCCTCAACAGCAATCCGCATCTTCTCATGCGTGATGCCGCGATCGAGACCCATCATGACGATCTCCGGCTCTTGGTCAGTAACGTCCAGACCTACCGCGGCGACTGCATTCGCAAGCGAGGGCGCGCCGATGACATATACGCGGCTTGCGTCCGGGTACTTCGCGCGTGCGAGTTCTGCGGCCGCAATCGCGCTGGTAACCACTTCGCTCGGCGCGATTGCAAGGCCAAACGCTTCCAATTTGCGGACGATGTCCTCCGGCGTGTGGGTCGAATTGTTTGTCACGAAGCAGAATGGCAGTCCGGCCGCCTGCCATCGCGCAAACGCTTCTATGGCATCGACAATTGCGGCACCTCCACGATAGAGGACGCCGTCGAGGTCCGAAATGATCCCAGCGACTGACGGCCAGTTGAGGTGAGAGCCTGGGCTAGCCATTCATCAGCATCCCGCCGTTCACGTGAACGATCTGCCCTGTCATGTAGGAAGCCGCAGGACTCGCGAGGAAGACGGCTAGCCCTGCGATATCCTCAGGCACGCCAACCCGTCCCAACGGAATCCGGCCACCATGGCGCGCTTCAGTCTCCTCCCGCGGGCGACCGTGCATGGGAGTATCAATGATGCCAGGCGCGATCGCGTTCACGTTGATGCTGAGGGGCGCGCATTCATAGGCAAGTAGTTTGGTCACGTCGTGAACGATTGCCTTGGAAAGACAATAGTCGCCTCCGCCGGCCTGGTAGTTGAAAACTGCACCTTGCGAGGACAGCGAGGAGCCGACATTGACGATGCGTCCGCCCTTGCTTTTCATGAAGCGCTCGACGACCAGTTTTGAACAGCGCAGGACAGCGATCGAGTTGATCTGGATCGTACGTTCGATTTTTTCAGCGCTGCCGCAAAGCAACGACTGGGCAGATTTGATGCCTGCATTGTTGACCAGCACGTCCAGCCGGCCAAAGTGTTCGTCGATCTGTTCGAGGACCCTTCCGACGTCCTCCTCGCGCGCGACATCCATAGCCATGGGCACTATGCCGTTGCCATAGGGCAGTTTTGGCAAAGTGTCTCTGAGGTTCTCCAGATTGGCATCGGTGGCAACGACGTTCGCGCCTGCCTGGCGAAACGCATTAGCAATGGCAGAGCCAATACCGCCGCCCGCCCCGGTGACGAGCACCGTTCGGTCTGCAACTGAGAACTGTTCGGTCATTCCAACTCCAAGATCGTTTGAGACTGTAGAAACTCGTCAACAGCCTGGGCTGTCGGCATTGAGCTTTGAGCACCGCGCCGTGTCACACATAAGGCTGCAACCGCTAGCGCCTTCCTCACTGCTTCCTTTAAAGGCAGCCGCTGAGCGAGCGATGCTGCGAATGCCCCATTGAAAGCATCTCCTGCGGCCGTGGTATCGACGACCTTGACGGGAAACGCCCGCAGAGCAAAGGAGCGCGCGGCATCAGCATAATATGCTCCCTGTGCTCCGAGCGTGATCAGCGCGGCACCGGGCCCAAGATCAAGCAGCTTGCCCGCCGCACACGCGGCGCTATCGAAGTCGCATACCTCGATGCCTGTCAGCTCGAAAGCTTCCGTCTGGTTCGGCGTGACGAAATCAACGCTTTTCCACGCAGCCGATGGAAGACCTGGCCTTACCGGGGCTGGGTTAAAAATAAGCTCGAAGCCTTTTTTACGTTTCAGCTCGAAGAGTCGATTGAGCGCAGGGATCGGCATACCCATTTCGGCGACGACGATTGTATCGGGCTCTATGAATTTGGTTGCGCTCTCGATCATGTCCGGCGCCACCTTCGAATTGGCGCCTGGGTCTATGACGATCATGTTGGAGCCGTCGTCAGCGACCATAACCAAGGCCGAGCCTGAGACTTCGCCTTCACAGACCGTGATTGCGTCAGTGCAAACGCCAGCTTCCATAAGCGATTTTAGAAGCGACTGACCGGCATCATCATCACCGAGGTGCGTGTAGAAGTGAGGTTTCAAGCCGAGCCGGGCGGCAGCAACGGCTTGGTTCGCGCCCTTTCCTCCAGGGTGACGGGTCACCGTACCCATCAGGCTTTCACCCGGCGTTGGAAGCCGCTCGACATTGAAGCACAGATCGAGATTCGTCGTTCCGAAGAACATCAACGGCCTGACGCTCATTTTACGGCACCGAAGGTTAGGCCGCGTTCAAGATGACGCTGACCGATCACGATCAGAATGACGGGAATGATCATCGTCACAACCAGCCCTGCGGCCATGACAGGGTAGAACTGCACGCCTGGATTGAGCAGCTTAAGAAGAGCGACCGTTACCGGTGCCTTGGTCGAACTGAGCATTAGACCTAAGGCGAAGTTGTGCCAAGCGAGTAGGAAAATGAGCAACGATGCCCCGATGAGGCCCGGCTTCAAAAGCGGCAGCACGATGTGCACCACGACTCGGACCGGTTTGGCCCCATCCATGGCGGCTGCCTCCTCTATTTCTTTTGGGATGTCTTCGATATAGGAGCGGCTCAGCCAGACAATCATTGGCAATGTAACGACTTGGTAGACCCAGATCATCCCGATATAGGTGTCATACAATCCGATCGTCTGAAAGACGCTGAACAGCGGGATAACGACCAAGAGGACCGGGGCAAAGCGGAAGCCCAAAATGAAGAAGGCAATGTCTTCCTTGAAGGGTATGTCTCGCCTGGCTAGGACGTAGCCGGCTGGCACCCCAATGAGCAGAGAGATGATTACTGAGCCCAGCGCAATGACGACGCTGTTCGTGATCGGCGTTAAGAAGTCGACTTTGATGGTGCCATAGCTGGTCGCTCCGGCCTGGGTGACATCAAACAGGACACGGAAATTCTCCAACGTCGGCTTGAACAGGAAGGTTGGCGGCCAGGTCATCACTTCAACCTGCTGCTTCAGCGAGGTCATCGCGATCCAGACGAGTGGAAAGGCCAGGATCAATGCGCAAATGCCGACGAGCAGGTTCAGAAGCAAATTGGTAGAGGTCGAGCGCTTCAATCGCATGATTGCATCCTCAGCTTACGCGCTGCCGAACCAAGCGCCATAGCTTCACCAGGGCAAACGTTCCGATCAACACGATCATCCAATTGACGACCATCAATGCGGCACCACGCCCAAAGGCCAGGTTCTGGAACGCGGTAATGTAAGCTCGCACCGAAAGTACGGAGGTGCTATTCCCAGGCCCACCTTGCGTTGTCCCGAAAATGATGTCGAACTGATTGAGGGATTCGATCAGCCGAAACACTGCGGCGATCAGAGTGTATGGCGCAATCAGAGGAAGCTCGATGTGCAGGAAGGTTGCCCACGCCTTCGCGCCATTTACACGCGCGGCCTCCTTGATCTCTTCATTGATGCCCTGGAGGCCGGCAAAGATGATTAGCGCGAAGAATGGGGTATAGGTCCAGACGTCAATAAGGACGAGCGAGAACATCGCGGTGTTTGGATCTGAAATCCATGCAAATCGCCTTATGCCCGCAAGGGAGAGCAGGTAGTTCATAATCCCGTTTTGCGGGTCCATCATTGTCGTCCACATGAGCGCAACACTCATCGGAGGCAGGACGAGCGGCAAGAGAATGACGGGCCGCATCACGCGCGCAAGGAAGACGTCAGTTGCGAACAGCTTGGCAAGCGCCATACCGAATACAGCCTCCGCAAGCACCGCCGATCCGGCGTAAACAAGAGTGGCACGAACGCTGTTCCAAAAATCTCCTGTCTTGATCAATGCCGCGTAGTTGTTGAGGCCGATGAAGTGGACGAGAGGCCGACCGAACTTGAGATCGGTCACTGACTGAAAGACCCCATAGAAAAACAGGAAAAGAAAGCCAAGAAGTACGATGATAGCAGGGGTGATTGCGGCAATGCTCCACCAATCAAGGCGCGAATCCTGCGCCCTCCTGACCGCCTTGTCTTTTGGCGAGGCAAGTTGACTGGTCGAAGACTGTAGCGTCACTATTCCGTGGGATCCAGGAATGTCCATCTCACTTCGTCTTTACAATGCAGGGGGCGGCGATGATGCTCGCCGCCCCAGGCGCCTTTCACATCGACGAGCGGATCTCGGACGCGAGGTCGGCCAGCGTGGCCTTCACGTCGGCTCCATTGACCATTTTTTGCATAGCGACGGCCCAGGCATTCATTGCTTCTGCAAAGCCGACACGAGCTGTAAATGCGAGTTTCGCTCTGTCCTGCACGGTCTTGAACGTGTCCACGAAGTTGTTGAATTCCGGCCTTGCCGCATATTCGAGCCAGGCCTTGTCACTCCAGGTAGAGGAACGCGGAGAGTTAACGAGCTTGCCGGCAACGGCGCCGTTCAGTCCGACCTGCTTTGACGTTGCCCATTGGATGAACAGCCAGGCTGCCCCCTTTTTCTTTGACGCGGCATTCATCGCAAGAGACCAGATCCAGATGTTGGATTCGAAATCCTTGCTGTTCGGAGCGTGCAGCGGAGGCGCGAATGCGATCTTCCCCGAACCGGGCTTGCCGGCCACGTCATTCCAAAAACCGAACATATTGGAATCGATCGCCATCGCCGTTCGTCCCGAACTGATGCCATCGACCACCTGGTACCAATTGTCGTTGGCGAAGGACGGAGCCGCGCACTTCTTGATCATGTCCACATAGTCCTTGTGGAACGCGATCGACTCCGGCGAGTCGAGGCCAGTGTCCGCCTTGCCATCCTTGAGGACGAAATCGTGCACCCCATAGGACCTGGCAATCGAGATCGCAGCCGTGTGGATGCTGCTCCAAAATCGCACGCCGCGCACGCCCAGAGGTGTGATCGCGGGGTCCGCGGCCTTCAGTTTTTCGCAGGCGGCGGACATCTCCGGCGGAGTCGTCGGGACTTCAATGCCGTAATTGTCGAGGATGTCCTTGCGGTAGAACAGCTGGATGTTCTCAAAGCCATGCGCAATGGCCCAGACCTGTCCGCTTCCCGGCTCGATCTGCCCTTCTTTGACCTTCCAGGTCAGCGCATCCCGAAGTGCAGGGAAGAAATCCTGGTAGTCGTAGCCCGCCGCCGTGAGTTCCGGATCGTTCAGATATCTGTCGAGCGGCTCAAGCAATTGACCTGGCGCAAGATCCCAAGCTGGTTGAATGCCCGTCCCCACGACGTCCCAACTCGGTGACTTGGTGCTGAGCTGGATTGTCAACTTATTCCAATAGGCATCGTCCGGATAAAGCTCGGGCGTCACCTTGATGCCCGTGAGCTTCTCAAACTCGGGCAACTGGGCTGCGACCGCGTCGGCATACGGATGAATGTCATAGGCCCAGACGATCGAGGCGCCTTCAAACTGGCGCCAATTGATGTCGTCCGCCTTGGCTTGGGTGAAGACCACGGCCGTTCCAGCCAAAAGCGTGGAACAGATGAGAACGTTTCGGGCAAAACTCATCCAATAACCGCGAGAAGCGGCGAGCTTCCTCGTCATCATTCCCTCCTCTAGGCTCTTTGGCCCGTAAACCACGCGCCCTCCTCTTCCAGGGCCGCGGTGCAGGGATGCTAATCCGTCATTTTTCCGCCTTGAGGTGTTTTCAAACCAACGTTGGGTAACATTGGGTAAGATCCAAATTCACGCTTGGTGCCGACGATGCACCTGATGGGTAGACAGCATCACGGTCGGGTTCGTGAAACACGTCCTTCTCGGCGAAGCATGATCGCTTTCGCTGACTTGGCTATCGACCTGACGAGGGGCCCGGTTTTCGGACCGGACGCGCATGCGCCTCGCTCGCTTGACTTCCAAATAGCAGAAAGCAGGGGGGCCAGTCCCGGCGGATCCGATTGCAGTCGATAGCTCGTCAGGACCGAGAGGGTCAGTGGCCGGAATCCGAGGGGCAATGAGTTCGAGAGTCCGTCATCATCTCGGGCGTATCGAAGTTGATCCTTGCTTTCTTGATCGGCGTACGATCTTGCGGTGTGCTAGCCATGTTCGGATTATCCACGCTGGCTGTCCAATAATCAGCTAGATTGCCGCCCAGAAACAAGACCTCGGTCTCCTCGCGCGGTATTCCCGCTAACCAATCTCGCAGCTCCTCATCTCCGGGAGCATGCCCACGCTCTAGAATATCGTTGATCTTTTTGATCGGCCAGGCGGTGACGCTTGGTACCGTATAAGTGTGCAGCTTCTTAGCGTTCTTTGCAATCGCGTTCGCGCCATTCGCGCTGTGGTCCTTTGAAAGGAGCAGTTGCGAGGGGATCTGGGACAATGACACAAAAGCACTCTCTGTAACGCCTTTCGTGTGCCATGCCGCGAGGCGCGCCATATCAATTTCGTCCTCCCGTTCGTCGTCCGAGCAGATAGCAGCCTTATAAACATGCGGGCTAGCCTCAGCACGCAAACCCGCGAGGGAACGCACATGCGCGATGGCACTCACCTCCTCGTCTAGAATGGGCTCACAATCGATGTCCTCGTTCTGAAAACGGTGCAGCGGCAGATACGATGATGTCATCACATCGTCGAAAATGCGGTCGACGTCGACGATGCCGGCAGAAGATCCGGTGGTTCGTGGCCACTGTGCGGCTCGTTGCGCAGCGAGTTTGATCTCGTTCTTCAGCGCCTTAACGCTCGCTCCGGCTAGCGATGCGGCAAGTTCGGCGCGCCCGCTGACGAAGGATGCGGCCGGACACCGCTCGCTTTCCTGGATGGCGCACGCTCTCCGATTGCCCCTCGTCACGGTCGAGGGTGATCCAATCCGGGAATCCATCGAAGCGGCAGCTGAATCTGATGTTCGGTGTGACCGCAGTTCGCTAAGCTGCTGCTCAAAGTCCGCTTGATCCGGCGACGGGTGTGCTGGTGAGCTGGTTTGTGCGCTTATAGGGCCGCGCGGCTGTTGCTGCGTCCGCTGCTGCTGGGTCAAGCGTTCTAATGTGTTCGGTGGATCGATGTTCATCTGTTCCCCTCGCGCATGGGACGTTCAGTTTGATCTTGACAGGTGCGGCTTTCGAGAAGCTGACAGAGGAAAGGAACGCGACCGACCGCCAACTTTTCGGGGGCTTCCCGCTCGGCTACCGACGCTGCGGGAGAGCGTCCCACGAATCTGCGTACCGCCAGGTAATCCCGCGTCTTCGGCGCGCCTGATGGGTTATGGGATAACGTGGCGGCTGTGTAGCTCCACTGATAGTTGAACAGCCGCTGGCAGTGTGCCCGCAGCCGTGCTGCCCCACATCCTTTTACGCGGCTTGAAGTCGCGCAGAGCCTCGGAACGAAGCCACACTTAGCTCCACAAATAGAATCTGTTCGTGCCGGCTCCGACTTACCCAGCCAGTGTTTCCGGAAAATAGCAATCCCGGCATCCTTGGCGCGTTCCTCGAGTGAGTGTGGCGCTCGGGCTGGCCAATGGCTCACTTAAGTCTCTAAGCCCGTCAGCTTATCGACAGCTGATCCTAATAGAGCGAGAACCAGAGAGCGACACTATCTGCTCAGGATTGCGAACCGACTCAAACCGGGAGGGGACATGGACCCATTTAACAGCATCAACCCATTCAACCGAGATTTCGCTGCTTACAACGCCGCGGTGCCACAACCGCAACAGCAGCAAGCGGAGTTTGAGCCGTACTTGGATGAAGTGCCGCAGCTTGATACCACTGTCGTCGCAGGGATTCCTGTTTCTCCAGATCGCTACTATCCTCATCTGTCTGACGAAGACCGTAGACTCACCGAGGCGTTGGAACTTGGGCACCATAGGGCCCGCGGTCCTCATCCCGAAGACGCGGTCGCCAGACGCGTCGGGGACGCGGCTGCGCAGCACAGCGCGCCGCAGGAAGCTTTGAGTTGGCCGAAGGAGCTGACTGCGGAAGATCACGATCAGGATCCGCTGCAAGGGATGATGGGCGAAGCCATCCTAGCATCGTCTCTCAACCCAATCGTGCGCGACCACCAGACACCGGATCCCGTTCGTCACTTCAACTGGAGCGACGGCTACCAGCCGGCTCCGAATGAACTGACCGGGAGCGCCTCCCTTTCAAGTCACGCGGCCCCCACGGGTGAGGACTACAGCCGGCAGTTGAGTCCTGCGAAGAGGCAGAGGACGCTAAGCCATGCGGAACTGGATGCAATTGAGCGCCAGCTGAGCGAGCCGGGCAATTCAATGGCTCGTGTGCTGATGGAAAGCGCCGGCGCACCTTCGCCTTTCGGGCCAGCGGTCGGTTCGCCATTGGTCCTTCCTGAGCAAGATTACGATCAGGATCAGCTGTGGGCGATGGTGGAAGACGCCGGCCCATCATCTTCTCTCGAGCCAACCGCGAACCATCAGCAGACCCTGGATTTTGGAGCGGTCGTTCGTCCCTTCAATTTCCGGCAGGGCGACCAGCACGCGTCGGCTGCGCTTGACGGTAGCAGCATCCCGCCGAGCCAGGACAGCCGACCCAACAGTTTCGTGGTTCACACTGACCGCTACACCGCGCTGTTCGTGCCCGCGGCGACGATGAGGCGAAGCACCCCACTCAATCCGTCAGGCGCTGCCATTCGTCCCGGCTTTCGACCGGAAGACGTTCCGCAGCCCAGTGCGCAGCCGGCGAATCGGGCCTCGCAAGCGCGGCTTGGACGGTCGACGGAAAAAGCCGCTCCGGCGTCCTCCAGGGCTGAGACGACGTCCCCCGCGGTCCGCGAGATTTATGCTGCATCATGGGCCGTTCCCGAGGGCTTTTCGCACGGTACCCAACCCGCCCCGCACACGATGGTCTCGAAGCTCGGCCGCTGGGGCCTCTTGCCGGACACGGCGCAGCCGGAAAAACAGTATGACATTCGCGGCGAGCGCTACACCGCCCTCTTGGGGCCTGGAGGGCCCAACGACGTTCGGCTCATCCATCATCCACGAATGTAGACGCCGAGGAACACGCCCGACGCTAGGAGCCCGTCCAGATAGCTCTGATATCGGGGTTGTTATTGGACGATAAATTGCTCCAGCGACTCTTGCGACCTTGGCAATGGGGCGGGCGGTGCAACTGAGCGCTACCCGTCCCGATGAACTTGCGCGCAGCATCGCTCAGCGACTCGCTCGTTGAGCCGAACAGCCATGGCCCGTTTGTCATTTGCGAAGAGCCAGCGGCCAAAGCTGCGAAGAAAACCTATGGTGTTCTTGACGGTGTGTTTGGCGGCATTGCCCGATGAGGGCGTCCTCAAGCCCCGAAATCAGGGAGGCATCCTCGGAGTAAAGAGGCTGCTTCCCGCGCCCCATTGAAGTCCCCGTCGACTGAGCTGGCTGCAAGGCCGATGCGGTCTAGTCGTCCATCAGCCCCAGATGCACATCCTGGGCGTCGCCTTCCGCAGAAAGCTCCTCTGGCCAACGCCGGGCTGCACCGGCGTCGTCGATCCGGCTCGAGTCTATCAGTGCCGTACCTTCGAGATCAGCAGTGGTCGGGATACCGTGCGCGATCTTTAGCACCGACCGACGACTTCCGCAGCTCAGCCAGTGCTGCGCCGACGTTGCCGCCAACGCCCGTGTTCTGGTTATAGCTCTTGATACATCTGCATCCAGCGCCTCCGCGGAAAGCCGGCCAGCAATGCCCTTCGGTTCGTGCCGGGCGAGCCTTGGTTTATGACTTGTCTCAGCGTGTTCGCTTGCAGCCTCTTGAGGAGGCGCATCTCTCAGGCCGACTGCGCTGAGTCGACAATCTTAGTCCCATCAAGCGCAACCTTCATCGCACCGGGCTCTTTTGGCGGAAGTGGCACGGCCACTGCGGGGCTGTATGCGGCTGGGGCCATTGGACTCCTTCCTATTCCCGCCCGATATCCGGCTGCCCGGATTCTATGACATAGCCGCAAAGCCGATCCAGTTCGCTGAGATCCTGATCCGACAGCAGCAGCGCCGAAATGAATGCAGAGATCGAAGAAAAATCGAAATGTGGCGGAGGCGCGATTAAACGATCCCTACCAATTCTTGCAGGAGATTTGCAGGACTCAGGTCAGTTAGCTTGCTGGGTGTTAGTTCTTGGAGATATCTCCGTGTTAATTTTTGAAACCATTTTGAAGCCAGACCAGTTTGGCGGTATCGGACTTTTCTCTGCTACTCTTCTACCTAAAGGTACATTAATTTGGATTCATAATCCGATCGTTGACATTGCCGTGACACCTGAACAGTACGAAGCTTTACCTCCAACATTTCAAGCTTTACTTGACAAGCATGCCTATCCAAGAGACCTCGACGTTGATGATGGTGTTCTAGAGTACAATGCTGACAACGCCCGTTTCATGAATCACAGCAGTCAGCCAAACACATATCAAGACGATCATTGCCGACTTTTCACAACCCGTGACGTACAACCGGGTGAAGAACTGACTTGCGATTACTTGTCTTTCGATCCAAGGTGCGACCTATCGTGGGTTAAAGAGCCAGCGCCGAATCTTGGTGCCGGAAGGCGCCAGGCGGCGGCGGATTGAGTTTGCGGTCTCACGACTTTATTCCGTCGGCGAATTTACACCCGGGAGAGTTTCTGCAATTGGTTGTGGCCACCGAGACGACGTGAGCGCAGTCTTGTTCGATAGACATCCCTTTTGTTCGGTAGACATCCCTTGGCGCGGACGGTGCGGTGGCGCACGGTCGCGAACGCGCTTTGATGACGTTAGTAGCTCCCTGCGCGGAGCTCGCTACATCTGTTGTGCCAACCTAAGGTATTGACTCGCTTTACCGGCTAATGTCCGCAACGGGTCCTGGCAGTGAAAACACTGGGCTGCTGTTACGAGTCCCTTGTGATTTTAGAATTGATGAGGCTCTTTACGAAGAGGCAGATCGTGGGCAGCGGACACTGCTGCCCGAACGCCTCGATGACTTGATTGGCGAGAGCAACCCGGTTCGCGTGATCGACGTATTTGTCGCTACGCTCGGTTTGGCCGAGATGGGCTTTGAGGTTGCGGAGCCGGCGCACACCGGTCGGCCGTCGTACCATTCGCGTCAGCCATTCGGAAGTCGGTCCTGCCTCCAGGGCCACTGATCCAAGGCTCAAGTACCCCACAATCGATGGCGCAGAACAAGCTTTCCGATCCCGTCGACCTCGCATATCGCAAGGAGTTTAGGGAAACATCCAGGCCGACGTAGATCATGGCTGTCCCCCTCGGATGGAACGGGTTCATGATCGCCAGGCAAAAGGGGCTACTCGGCAAATAGGCCAGGCGATCGGGACCGAATACCCCATCTCTTGCGAACAAACGGCTACGGTCATTGTTGTGGGCCCGAGCGAACTTCAACCTGGATTGAGCCTGAGGGTGGGGAGACCTGCGGCTAACGCCTGTTGGAATTTGTAAGACGCGACTGTTGATGAAAACTGGCGACGAAACCTTCCTCTCGAACTAACCCTGGAAGGCTCAGGGTGCGCATAATGATAGGTGATTGACTCATCGTCCTTCGGTCGCTGGCAGCAACCGCGCCAACGTAATTGCCTCGTCGCCCAATCCGCATCCTCCGCAACGTTAAACTATTTTTCGAATCGATCGACATCATACTCAAAAAATAAAAGCCCTATTTTATATCGCGATGCTAGCTTCCGCGCGCTGGCGATATGCCGGTCACTCTGGAGAAAGTGGATGAATACAACGGCTATCAATGACACCCTGATCAATGACATGGTGCAGGACCTCGGGGACGCTACCGAGCTCACAAAAGGCTTTGGGGGCTCGTGGCGCGCAGAACACACCACGGGCGATTATTATTACATGGATGATTCCGATTGACGCGGACCGTCTTGATGGGATGGGCTTCGGCCCATCCCAGTTTGAGGGCGCGGTGGGCAAGGGATCGCTACTGTGAGCGACATATTACATGCGTGGTCTAACGGGCGTTGGATCAGCCTCAACCTACAATCCAATCGTTACAGCATGGCTAGCACATCTGTAGCTTGTCCGGAGGAGCGTGAACGGCTAACCGAGACGACGGCAAAGTTGCGCGATTGCCTGAGTTCACCGCCAGCCTTTCTCCCACCCCTCCATCTGTCGTGGCACTATGCGCGTGCGGCTCATGCTGCTCGCTTCATTCGCAACCAGACCATCGCTCGTCAACTCGACTTTTTACGTGTCTCGCGTCGCGGTACGGCACCGGTGTCCGTGGGAGTCGAAACAATCCAATACTACGCCAGCGTATTCCAACATCTGCGCAATCTTCGGTTCCGCCGCCCGCGCTGTCTTGAGGATTCCGTGGGGGGCTATCTGTTTTTCTATCCCTACATCGCATCGCTCGAGCTCCTCGTGGGTGTGAAGCAGCCACCTTTCACAGCCCACGCCTGGCTGCAATCTGGCGACCTCATTTTGAACGACGCGAAGCGTGCTGTGGAGGACTACAGCGTCATCTTGAGATTCGAGAAATGAGACTCAATGCAGACGCGCTCTTGGATTCAGCCAAGGAGCTTGCCACCATCGTTGTAAACGGCCGCGTGGAAATTACGGTGCTCAACGATATTGTTGACGCCGAGACCGGCATGCCGACTGAATTGGAACCAACGCACTTCAAAGGCACGTCTCTGCCGGAGATTGTGGCTCTGCTGCAGGAGCGGTACGCTGGCGATGCGGCTTTCATTGTTCGCGCGCCAAGTGGCGTCGCGATCGTACGCCCCCCTTTCTCAGAAATATCCATCTTCTACCAGGTCAGAAATGATGTGATTGAGTGCTGGGCAGGACTGAAGCTGCCAGATGCCGCCTTGGCGCAACGGCGCGCCTTCAACTTTGGCTATTTGACCGGCGTGATATGCAACGCGTCATGGTTGACCCCGGAAACAGGGTTGTGTGGGATTTTTGAGCTACTGAGTGGCGCGGCGCTCATCGTATCAAGCGGCACCTTCCGGCAAGTCGATTTTCTGGCGGGCGCCGTGGCAAGGCTCAACGCGTCGGCGGTCTCCTTCGAGGATGACGTGGCCAGCTTTCGCCAATTGATCTCGGCGAGCGTCGCTCACAAGACGCGCCGCTATGGCGGTGCTTTCAGCATTGAATGCTCTGGGGGCCTTGATTCGTCGGTAGTGGCGTTGGCTGCGGCTGACCTCCATCGAGATAGGCCCCTCTCCCTCCTGAACAGCTACTCAGAGACGGACGTCAATGGTGACGAACGCTTCTTTTTTGCCGCGCTAGCCGAGCAGGTGGGCGGCGCGCCAACCTATGTCGAAGCGAATGCTCGCTCGTCGATGACCAACCTATCGTCAGAATTGCTGGCTCCAACGCCGCGACCTTGTAAGCTAGCCGCCACGATCGCCACAACGGCTCAACTTCACGAGGCTGCGCGGGCTGCAGGATCGCGCTTGGTGCTCACAGGAGATGGAGGCGATCAACTATTTCTCAGAATGCGCCGCTTGACGATGGCTAGAGAGCTGCTTGCCGAAGCCCGATCGCCACGAGAGGCATTGCGCGAGCTCGCCGGCCTTGCGATTCAGGCCCGAGCGTCTGTCTGGCGTGTTCTTCGCGACGTGATCACCGGTCAGAGCAGCCGGGACTTACGCCGGCATATGTTCGGTGATCTTCGATTTCCGCAGTCGCCTGTCGCGTCAGTGCCGGATATCCGTACAGAGCTCGTACCTGGCGCCAGGTCCCTACGCCACCTGCCGACGTCGCGACTGTTTCAGTTCTTCGGCATGCGTAATGCGGAGCTCAATCGCATCGCACTACGAGACATTGCGGTAGAAGAGCGAAAGGCGTTTGTATTCTGGCCGCTCATCAAGGCAGGTCTCGTCACGGCTCGCCGACATCATCACTCAAATGGAATTGATCGTGCGCTTGAGCGCGAGGCCTTCCGGGAAGACTTGCCCGACGTGATCTATTATCGGGTTGGCAAAGGTGCCGGGCGCGACATGCTGATGCGGTACGAATATGGTGCCTTGGCGTCACGTGTCGAGCGCAGTGCATTGTATCGGCACGGCTTGATCTCCCGCGATCTCCTCCGTTCTGCTATCGACAATTTGTCTTACGACTCAGCGTTGGCGCTCGTTCGTCTCTGCGCTGTTGCCGATTGGATGGACCTTCATGAACTGGGGTAAGCCGCTCTTGCCCCCGCTCCAATGGGACATCATCAAGACAAGCCTGCAATTTTCCCGCCTTCTTGTCGCTGGCTTCCTGCTCACGACCATTGCAGCGTCCGGCTGCACGGTCGCCGGGCCGCTCTTGTTCTCACGGGCTGTCGCCCGCCTGTCCAGCGCGCCGCCGCGCTATACGCTCAGTTTGTTGTTGCTGTTTGCCGTTACGGCCGCGCTCGCTCGCTACTTGCAGGACGTCAAGATGGTTCTGTCAAGCAGGCTGGAACTGCGGCGAGAGGCAGCGCCTTGCGATCGCCCGTGCACTGATCGCAAGGCCTCGGCTGTTGCTCCTCGACGTGGCCAGTTCCGCACTGGACGAGCAGACCGAGCACGGAATCTTCGACGAACTTCGGCAACTCGCGTCGGATACGACGATCATAGCAATCACGCATCGCCGGGGCGTGATAAGTCCACATGACTACGTGCCAGATTTGTCGTGGTCGGCATCCGCGAGAGCCTCGCATGTGCTCGCATAACTTCCGTGACCCGGCGTCTGAAAAAGTCCTGGATGGCACGGGCGGCGGCTTTATGCTGCCCTTCTACCATCAACGCACTAATACTTTGGCTTTCGACAAGCAAATCGCTGTAGTACGTACGCGTTCCCATTGCGCGTGAAAGGTAGACATAAACGACGTCCGCGACGTGATCCGCAATGTGGCGATGCTGTTTGACCAGCAACGCGCGCCGATAGCACTCGCCTACTTTCAAGAAGAGTTTGGCGGGATCCTCATTGCTCGCGTAAATGGGCTTAATTTCACCGCAAAAGCTTGCCGCCACTTCGTCAATTAGCTTCGCCTTGGTGAAATCGCTGATGCTATCGACATACATTTGCGACAGCATATTGCAGAACAGGATGGCTTGGTGTGGGTCGATCGGCCGGGCGTTGAACCCCTTGTGGTCGACATTTTGCACCACATCGCGCTCAGTCAGCCGTATCAAAGCCTCTCGTACGGGCGAAATGCCGACGCGAAGCTCATCGGCAATGTCGGCAGGCTTCAAGGCTGTGCCGGGCAGCCAATGGCCCAGCAGTAGGCGCTCGCGCAAGGCCTGGAATACCGGATGCTCTTTCTCAAAAGCCATGATTACTCGCCCGTTCAACCGTCCTGAATGAGGCGGCCAAGGTGGGCCTCACCTCTTGGCACAGCTCATGCCGCCCCGGAAGCCATGCGCGGTCCGGTGCGTGGCGAAATGGCTACTGGGGTAGGCCGCCAGGGCAGGCCTTCCGCCAGGGCCACGAAGCTGATGATCGAGCGGCATTTCTGCTATTGTGCAACTCGCGCAAAGAAGCAGCGTCGCAGCCACTATTGCCAACGTCGGCGCCAATATGTTGGTTTCGCTGTTCATGATGTTGCGTCGGCACTCGCGGTCCTCCGTGATCATGACCAACGAGCCGGGTGGCATTGACACATTGAGTTCCGCCGTTCCTTTTCATGGTCCTCTCGTTGTCAAAATGGAACGGCATCCGCACCACCTAATCCGCTGGTCGAAAATCAGGAGTCCAGTTCAGTTCCTCGCTCGCCGAAGATGCTGAAGATATTCCAAATGGCTCGGCAATGTGCGGACTAGACCGGCTGTTCGATCACGCACTGCTTGGAATGCCGCGAAGGCGGAAGGGGCTTGCGTCGGGTGAACAACACCGCCACCATTGCTAATGAAGAGCGTTGAGACCGTCCAAACCGCCCTGCTTTTCGCTGATAACGGGATTCCCGCGGCGTCGCCTAAGTTTGAGACATTCGCAATCCTTGTCGTTTGGACAGCCTTCGCGTGGTCGGGGACCGTCCTCACCTATCTGAGATACAACTTGACGCTGCGTGCGATTCAAGTGATCTGAGGCCGGCAAACTGGACATTTTTGGCTAGAATTTTCGCCGCCGAATCCTCTCGGCTGGGAGGAGCGACAGATGATGAAGGCCTCAAATTTTTCCCAGAAGGCTTCATTCTCAAGCGGTTGCGGTTGCGGACATCTACCGCAGGGCCGGAGTCAGCTAGGCGACCTATTTCAACTGGAAAAGGAAGTACCACGGATTGCTGCCGACCGAGATGCGACGGTTGAAGCAGCTTGAGCTTGGCCGATCGCACCTTTGGTGCGGAGTCGTCGCCGATTACTTTCTGACGGCTGCGATCGCAAGATCAGAGCACGCGGCACCTGTTCGGCGCCCGCCAATTTTGTCGCAAACCCGCCACTGCACAGTAGCGCAATGTCTTGGGCCGCGCGACAACTGCAGCGGGTTCTCTTATTTGTCTTTGCTGGCAATGGCCGCGATCAGTTCAAGGGTTCAATGGGGTCGCAAGAGGCAGGCATTTTTATTGCATACGTTATCATGAGCTTCGTCCTGACAACGCTTCAGTCTACATGTGGACTGGCGCACTGGCCGTGCCAGATCATCAAGGTAAAGACGTGTGCGGCAAGTGGAGCGCAACGGCGCGGCCTGACAGGTCGAAATGTTCAGGCCAGCGATCGCGCTTGGATCGAAGATGGCCAGGCAACTTAGTCAGGAAACGCCGGACTCGGTCCTCGATGCCGCAGACCAACGCTTGACCCGCCGCGCCGTGTTGGGTGCAACGATCGGCAATATTCTCGAATTCTACGACTTCGGGACCTATGGCTTTTTCGCGATCCAGATCGGCCAAGCGTTCTTCCCGGCAAGCGACCCGTTCGCCAGCCTCATGCTGTCGCTCGCAACCTTCGGGGCGGGCTTTGTGACCAGACCGATCGGGGCCATCGTGCTCGGCTCGTATTCGGATCGGGCCGGCCGCCGGCCCGCGATGACCGCCAGCTTTGCCATGATGAGCGCCGCGATCCTGTTGTTGGCTATTACGCCCTCGTACGAGAAAATCGGGATTGCAGCTCCGCTGCTGGTTATTTTCGCACGTTTAGTGCAGGGCTTCGCGCTGGGCGGTGAGGTTGGTCCGACGACCGCGTATTTGATGGAAGCGGTCCCGAGCGAAGGGCGCGGTCTTGCTGTCTCATTTCAACCCGCCAGCCAACAGATCGCCGCGACGGCCGGAGCGCTCGTTGGAGAAATACTCTCCCTCACCATGACGATCGAGGCACTCAATGCGTACGGATGGCGAATCGCGCTGTTGCTCGGCGCCGCTACGTTACCGTTCGGGCTTTGGTTGCGGAGCACCCTGCCCGAAACGTTGCACCGCCCCGAGACGCCGGCTCTGGTGATCCAACCCGTAGGGAGATCGCCTGCCGCTCGCCGCATCATGAGTTTGGGATTTGTCATCTTGGCCAGCTGCACGATCATTACTTATATCACGGGATATATGACCACCTATGCGCTGAACACCCTGCACGTTTCCGCGCCTCTCGCCTTTGGTACTGCGCTCGTCAGCAATACGGTAGGAATTGCTGCCGCACTGCTGGGCGGCTGGCTCGCCGACCGCGCAGGCCGTCGGCACATCATGATATGGCCGCAGGTCACTGCATTGCTGATGACTTATCCGGTATTCTTGTGGATTGCAGAGAGCCGCAGTGCCCTCGCACTTCTCGGAGGTCTCGGCGCGCTTACCCTGATCGGAACGATTCCGTATAGCGCCTTCTATGTGAGCATGGCCGAAGGTTTGCCCAAGAACATTCGTGGTCGCGCCTTCGCGACGATCTACGCTTTTGCGATAGCGATTTTCGGAGGCACAGCTCAACCAGTCGTCACCTGGCTGATCCACCTTACCGGGAGCGCGCTCGCGCCCGCCTGGTACATGCTTGTTGCTGGCACGGCCGGGCTCTTTGCCATGCTCATGATGCCGGAGACGGCCCCACTCAAATTTAGAGCGCGGCGCACAAGTAAAAGCCCGTCATAGCGCCGGACAATGTGTCACGGGGCCCTTCCGGATGATATCGCGCGCTGCCTCGCGCGGGCCACCAAGAAGCCGCGGCGCCGACGCTCTGAAGGAAGCCATGAAAAAATAGTTGTGTCCGGATCAAGCCGCCGCCAAGATCCAAGAGCGCCTAAAGCGGCCCAAGAAAGCGCGGCCTACGGAGAAATCTCCCCCAGAGGACCTTGAGCTTTCAATTCCACCACCCGCCCCGGCCGACCAATGAAGAAGAAAGTTGAGTGGCGCAAAATATCTAAGCTCGGTACCGAGACCGCAGGGCCCTTCACAGCGGGCAAGACCAAGGCTTACGACACCCACTTGACTGCATGGGCGGCGCGCAATCGTACACACCACGATCCTCCAGGGGCCCTGAAGCCAGCGAGCCGATCGTGAGATCCTAGTGGCCGGCCAGGTACAAGCCGCACCACTTGACCTGACCGATGATCGATGGTGTCTAGCAGACTGCATTCATGACGCTACGCCGGCCTGCGACATCAGTAAGTACCGCGCCAGACGCTTCTCATCTCGTCCCTGAACTGATGCCAGGTAAATGGAAGCCAAAGATCGACGATTCTTTTCATCGGACGGGACTGAAGCGCGCTTGCAGCATATGCGCCAAAACAGGAGCTATCGAACCAGTGACCACGGCACCCGGCCACTCTCGCGCTGCGCGCACTACATCCGCAATCTTTCTTCCAGCGAAGGCGATTGCGAGAATGTCGATCTGACGTCTTCGGACATCCTTCACAGAAGTGCGCCTCATATCCCAATCTTCCTTGTAGGAACCTCATATCCAAATCTTCCTTATAGGAAGATGGCTACGAGCACGCTCCGCCGGCCGGCGACACAAGTCGCGAGATCCCTTAGGCCGCGGCAGCGAAGCCGAGAAAGGCGTCGGCGGCTAGAAGGTTTCAGGAGGGGGAGCTGAATTCTTGCGCGAGGAAGCGCAACGGTCAATTGGTCGCGAGCCGCCTATTCCCGGGCGTGCCGCAGAGCGGCCTGCAGGCCGCCGCTGCTTTTCCCAATGCTCGTCCACGGACCGTGAGCGCTCTCGAGAGCCTCGATCTTGGCCTGGTTGGCCGCAAGCTTTCTGTGTGCTCGCGCTCGCGCAGCGCCGCCTGCGCTTTCGCCCTCGCATTCTCGCGCCGTTCGCGATCCCTTTACCTGGCCAACTCCTCCCGCAGACGATCGGCCTCTCGGCGCAGCTGTTCCTTTTCAATTCGGCTGCGGCGTTCCGAGCCTGCCGATTGCTGATCTTGCGAGCGGTTCGCTTCGCCAGCTTGTCGATGCTGCCTTGTCGACGAACTCATCATCTCGGCGCATTTATGCGGAACTCCGGTCTAGGGCAGCCTGAATTCAAGAAGAGGGAGGGAGCCTGTTCCGACAGCAATTGGGCCGATCGCCAATCGCACGCCTGTCCTTGCCGCCCGGGATCGAATGTTGGTAATCGGCACTCTAGAATATTTCATATCCACCGGAGCAGGGGTCGCCAACTCCGTCATAGACGAGGATTCGTCTCTACGCCTGGGTAGCTCCGTGAACTGCGAAAGCATCTCGTCCAGGAATGCAACCTCAAGTGCAGACAGTCAACGCCCGGGCTGTTCATTCAATTCGCCTATGTCACTGACAAGCCGCAGTCGGTCAGGTCGACCACGACGTCGGTTGTAGAAACGACGCCTTTGCGATGAGTGATCGCCAACACGGTCACATCCTTGGCTAGAGCGCGCATATGGTCCATAATGTCACGCTCGGTTTGTTCGTCGAGCGCGGAGCTGGCCTCGTCGAGAAGAAGGATCGCCGGCTCGCCATAAAGCGCCCGGGCAATAGCGATACGCTGGCGCTCCCCGCCGGAAAGTTTCAAACCGCGTTCTCCAACGGCTGTGTCAAATCCTGCCGGCAAAGTCTCGATAAAGGGGAGAATAGCGGCTTTTTCCGAGGCAGCGCGAAGGCGCACCTCGTTGCGGGGCCGTCCTAGTAGGATGTTGTCGGCCAGCGACTCATTGAGCAACATCACGTCCTGCGGCACAACAGCAACTGCGGCATACCAATCCGCGCGATCGACGCCCGCTATGTCGGTTCCATCTACCAGAATACGACCGCAGTCTGGTTCAATCGATTTCAAGACGAGCTTAAAAATTGTCGACTTTCCCGATCCGGATTCACCGACAAGGAAGGTGATCCCGCCGCGCCCAGCCATAAACGAGACGTTCGTAACGCCACGACCGTTGTCGTAGGCATAACCAATGCCCTCGAAAGATAGCTGGCCAGCGGAGGGCGTAAAATCATGAGCGTGAAATGTTCGCCGCTCTTCGGGTGCGGCCCACAGTCTCGCTAGAGGGATGAGGTCGGCTCGCGACCGCGCCACGTCAGAGATCGCTCGCGCAACCATCTCGAATGGCATATTGAGCTGGAGTAGAAGCGTGTTGAATAGCACCATATCCCCGATGGTGACCGCCCCAACCTGGTATTCAGGTATAAGAAGGAAAAGCGTGACCGCAAATTGTAGCGCGACGGCTGGGCCGAGCACGGCGATGTAGGCAAGGCGTTGCAACACATAGGCTCGCCAGTTATCACGCACCTCCCGCGCCTTCATCGTAAAGCGCTGGCTCATCCAGGTATGACTGCCGAAATAGCGCAAGGTGTCCATGGCGTTCATGACGTTGCCAACGAAACGCTCATTCTCCTGTCGGGCCTCGCTGGCCCGATTCAGGAACACGTACGCCCGACGCGTGGAACTCCACGTCAATGTAATCGCGACTGCCCCATAGACGACAACGATTGCAGCGATCTGGATATTGAGGCGCGCACCGAGAGTAGCGAACGTAAGTAGAAATTGTATTGCAGCAGGGATGAAGACGATGGTCACAAGCTGGAGCAACGCCGTTAGCGCGCTACGCCCGCGAGCCGCCGCACTCTGTATCTCCACTGGATTGTGCTCAAGAAAAAAAGCCGCGGTTTTCCTCAGGATGCGATCGAAGAAGCCTGTTGCAGCGATGAAGCCCAGGTTCTCGGCTGTCATAAAGGAGAGATACTGGAGCATGCGCTGCAATGCGGAGGCGACGCCGAGCAGGACCGCATAGCCAGCGAACCCCCACGCAAGCACCGAAATGTCTCCCTCGCGCGGGAGACGGTCAATGAGATACGAAAACAGATAGGGCGCTGCGACGCTGCTCGCGCTGGAGATCAGCGCCACTGCGACGACGACGAGAAGCAACCACCGATCAGACCGCCAGTACGCATGCAAAATTTCGGAAATCAACGTGCTGTCGTTCGACATGACCTGCGGCGGATCGAGTAAATGGGCTTTGCTTAGGCTGAAAGAGCCGACATAGCCTTGTTCGCACGGTTTCGATTCCATGCGAGCTCACATAAAGACGCTCCATGCAAGCTCGCCGGAATTTACTTTTGTGTACCATTGCTTGGCTTCAAATCAATCGGTCCAGCACCGCCATCAACTCACCAACCCTAGTAGGTTGCCGTGCGTCTTCTCACATGAGAAATCATATTTTGTGGCTTCGAAACCGCTGCCGCGCCACCCTATCCGTCATTTTCTGGAGCCTTGCTCGACAGCACGAGAAGTACGGGTCGGAGCAGCCGTTACGGGCGGAGAAGGGATGAAATTGGGCGTTCGCGTTATTCGGTGTCGCGCGACGATCAGGATGGAAGAGCGCGTCAATCAAGGTGAGAGAGTTTCGCCGGGCTCGTGACGTAGGGAGGGCGTAGCCCGACCGGAGTTACGNGCCCGGCGTCGGCGCGATCCGCGAGGGACCGCGCCGACTGGTGATCGCGNCCGGCCGGTTATGCAAGTGGTTCTTCCGCCAAGAGGAATCACTCGCTTGCCCGGCCGACACATCACAGATCACCAGATGAGGCTCTACATGAAGTACCGTCAGATCGATAGCCCGCCAGTGGCGGCGGCCAAGGCGTCATTCAGTGCGTCGACCGCTTATCGGATCGAGAGAGATACCCGACTTCCGTCGCAAAAGAAGGCTCCCCGCGGCCGGCGACGACCGGACCCGTTGAGCGAGGTGTTCGAGACCGAGATCGTCCCGAT
>NZ_KB902786.1:0-141573 GCF_000379585.1 Bradyrhizobium sp. WSM2793
GGCGAAGGAAGAGCCGCAACAACTCCTCCTTCGACTGTCCGAAGTCCGCCATGTCCGAGCACGAATCCGCCCCGCACAACGTCGCCGCCAACGCGATGAACAGTACTTCCAGCAGATCATGCCGGGCATTGTCCGCGCGCGGGTCCGGCAACCGCCGAAAGGCCTTTCTGAACTTCTGCATCCGACCCCCTCCGTCTTCCGGGAGTCGTCTTCAGAATCCGTCTTGCCTTCCAATGCAATAGCTAGACAAAACCCATATGCGATTCCCCTGCCCGCAAGCGGGAGAGGGGGCGCATCTCGCCCGGAGCGGCACAAACAAAAAGGGCGGCCCTTTGGCCGCCCTTTCGTTTTCTGCAGTGTAGCGAGGCTTACTCGCCGGCTGCTTCGCGCGGGGCCTTCTCGCCCTCGCCGCCCTTGTCCTTGCCTTCGAGGTCTTCGCCGGTGGTCTGATCGACCACCTTCATCGACAGGCGGGTCTTGCCGCGATCGTCGAAGCCGAGCAGCTTGACCTTGACCTTGTCGCCTTCCTTGACGACGTCGGAGGTCTTCTGCACACGCGCCGACGCGAGCTGGCTGATGTGGACGAGACCGTCCTTGGAGCCGAAGAAGTTCACGAAGGCGCCGAACTCCATCACCTTGACGACGGTGCCGTCATAGATCTGGCCGACTTCCGGATCGGAGGCGATCGACTTGATCCACTTGATCGCGGCCTTCATCGCCTCGCCATCGCTGGAGGCGACCTTCACGGTGCCGTCGTCCTCGATGTTGACCTTGGCGCCGGTCTTCTCGACGATCTCGCGGATCACCTTGCCGCCGGTGCCGATCACTTCGCGGATCTTGTCGGTGGCGATCTTGAAGGTCTCGATGCGCGGCGCGTATTCGCCGAGCTCGGCGCGGGCGTTGGTGAGCGCCTTGGCCATCTCGCCGAGGATGTGGATACGTCCATCCTTGGCCTGGGCGAGCGCGACCTTCATGATCTCTTCGGTGATGCCCTCGATCTTGATGTCCATCTGGAGCGAGGTGATGCCTTGCTCGGTACCGGCGACCTTGAAGTCCATGTCGCCGAGATGGTCCTCGTCACCGAGGATGTCCGAGAGAACCGCGAAGCGCTTGTCTTCGAGGATCAGGCCCATCGCGATGCCCGCGGTCGGCCGCTTCAACGGCACGCCGGCATCCATCAGCGCGAGCGAGGCGCCGCAGACCGAAGCCATCGAGGACGAGCCGTTCGACTCGGTGATCTCCGACACCACGCGCGTGGTGTAGGGGAATTCGTGATGCGGCGGCAGCACCGGGTGGATCGCGCGCCAGGCCAGCTTGCCGTGGCCGATCTCGCGACGCTTGGTGCCGCCGAGGCGACCGGTCTCACCGACCGAGTAGGGAGGGAAGTTGTAGTGCAGCAGGAACGTCTCTTTGTACGTTCCCGACAGCGCGTCGATGTACTGCTCGTCCTCGCCGGTGCCGAGCGTGGTCACGACCATCGCCTGGGTCTCGCCGCGGGTGAACAGCGCCGAACCGTGAGCGCGGGGCAGCACGCCGACTTCGGCGACGATATTGCGCACGGTCTTGCTGTCGCGACCGTCGATGCGCTTGCCGGTATCGAGGATGTTCCAGCGAACGATCTTGGCTTCGAGCTCCTTGAACACGCCGGCGATGCGCAGCTTGTCGTATTTCGGCTCCTGCCCTTCCGGGAAATAGTGGGCGATCACCTTTTCCTTGACCTTGCCGACCGCAGCGTAGCGATCCTGCTTGACCGGAATGGCGTAGGCGGCGCGCAGCTCCTGCTCGACCAGGCCGAGCATTTCCTTCTCGAGCGCCGAATTGTCGATGACGGTGACTTCGCGCGGCTCCTTGGCCGCCTTCTCGGCGAGCTCGATGATCGCGTTGATCACCGGCTGGAAGTGGCGGTGACCGAACATCACGGCGCCGAGCATGATGTCTTCGTTCAGTTCCTTGGCTTCCGATTCCACCATCAGCACGGCGTCGGCGGTGCCGGCGACGACGAGGTCGAGCTGGGTGTCGACCATCTCGTCGAGCGTCGGGTTGAGGATGAATTCGTCATTGGCGAAGCCGACGCGGGCGGCGCCGATCGGGCCCTTGAAGGGCGCGCCGGACAGCGTCAGCGCAGCGGACGAAGCCACCAGCGCGACGATGTCAGGATCGTTTTCCATGTCGTGCGACAGCACGGTGGCGATCACCTGGGTCTCGTTGCGCCAGCCGTCGACGAACAGCGGACGGATCGGACGGTCGATCAGGCGGGAGACCAGCGTCTCCTTCTCGGTCGGACGTCCCTCGCGCTTGAAATAGCCGCCGGGAATGCGGCCCGCAGCGTAGGTCTTCTCCTGATAGTCGACGGTCAGAGGCAGGAAGTCGACGCCTTCGCGCGGCGCCTTCGCCGCGACGACGGTGGCGAGCACCACGGTCTCGCCATAGGTGGCGACGACGGCGCCGTCGGCCTGACGGGCGATCTTGCCGGTTTCCAGCTTGAGAGTGCGTCCACCCCAGTCGATCTCGACCGAATGCTTATTGAACATAGATGTCTTCTTTCATGGGTTCTCGAAAGAAGGACGGCTCGAAAAACAAAAACCATGCGCAAGATTGCGGGGCGCTGATCGAAGCGGGTGATCAGCGTCCTGCGATCCTGCCATGGTTTTTGGATTTCGGATGGCGTCCATCCTTTCGGGTCATACGGGCGCCTTGCCCGTTGTGCCCAGCCGCCGGATTGCTGCTGGACTGTCAGTCGGCACGAATGCGAACACCGAACCGCGGTCTTCGCTGATCGTGCCCCGGATGCGAATCATCAACGATCCGTCTCCGACGTGCGCGCAACCTCGATCAAAAAGCTTAAAATAAGCGCTTTCGTTCGAAACCACGTGCGAAAACGCGCGCCGTTGGCGCGCGCAAGAACTCTTAACGGCGAATGTTGTGCTTCTCGAGCAACGCCTTGTAACGCGCCTCGTCCCGCTTCTTGAGGTAGTCGAGCAGCGAGCGGCGGGTCGAAACCAGCTTCAAGAGGCCGCGACGCGAATGGTTGTCCTTCACGTGGGTCTTGAAATGGTTGGTGAGGTTGTTGATGCGTTCCGACAGGATCGCGACCTGAACCTCGGGCGAGCCGGTGTCGCCGGCCTTGTTGGCATTCGTCTTGATGACTTCCGCTTTGCGTTCTGCGGCAATCGACATCGTCAATTTCTCTCGTTGCGACCGGGGCTGGCAGTCAGGCCGGTCAGGTTGAACACACGCTTGGGGATGATTTCGCCATTGCCGACTTCAGCAAGCGCGAGAAGACGGCCTGCCACCGTGACATAGACTGTGCCGCTACAAGTGGGCGCATCCCGTCCGCGCAACAAAACGGCCTGGCCCCGATGGAGCCTTGCCGCATCAGCCCGAGTGACGGCCAGTGCCGGGATGTCGTCCAGCGCGGTCTCAACGGGCATAAGCGCGTCCGCGAGGCTACCCTCGCCGGACGCGGCTCTATCGCACAAAGCCTCCAGCTGATCCAGCGGAATCATGTCGTTTTCGCCAAATGGGCCGACCAGGGTCCGCCTGAGCGCGCAGATATGGCCGTAAGTGCCGAGAATCCGGCCCATATCGCGGGCCAGTGCCCGGACATAGGTGCCCTTGCCGCATTCGGCCTCGAATACGGCCCGGTCGTTATCCGGTTGATCCACAAGGGTTAATTGGTGAATCTCGACCGGACGGGGGGCCAGCTCCACGACCTCGCCGTCGCGGGCGAGGTCGTAGGCGCGCTCGCCCTGGACCTTGATCGCGGAATAACGCGGCGGGATCTGCTCGATCACCCCGGTGAAGCGGGGCAACAGGGCCAGGATGGCCTCGCGGGTCGGACGCTGGTCCGAGGTCGCGGTCACCCGGCCCTCGATGTCGTCGGTGTCGCGCTCCTCGCCCCAGCACACCGTGAACTGGTAGCGCTTGCGGCCGTCCATGACGAAGGGAACGGTCTTGGTGGCTTCCCCGAGCGCAATCGGCAGCCCGCCCGAGGCGAGCGGATCGAGCGTGCCGGCGTGTCCGGCGCGCTTGGCGTTGAACAGGCGCTTCAGCACCGCGACCGCCTGCGTCGAGGTCATGCCGATCGGCTTGTCGAGCACGACCCAGCCATGGACGTCACGCCGGTCGCGGCGAACCTGGTTGCCCTTCTGCTTGGCATTGGCGCGCGGATCGTTGTTGACGCGGCGCGGCTCCTGATGCGGTCGGGAATTGCCGCCCAGGTCCGCAAAATTGTCGTCCGCAAAACTATTTTTCTGCACGTCGCGCTGATCGGCCTGTTCGCCGCTGATCGTGTCGTGAGCCGGGTCCATGGTCATCGTTCTTCTTCCCGATCCGTCTCCGGATCCTGTTCCAAATCCTGTTCGAGGTCCTTCTGAACCGCAGGTGTTCGCAAAAGCTTCTCGATCCGTTCCGCTTCGTCGAATCGTTCGTCGACGCGGAAACGAAGATCAGGTGCAAATTTCAGGTTAACGCGCCGCGCGACCTCGCCGCGCAGAAACTTCTTGTTGCGTTCGAGCGCAGCAATGACGACCGCGGTGTCGTGGCCACCGAGCGGCATCACGTAGACTGTCGCGAGCTTCAGGTCGGGCGACATCCGCACCTCCGGCACGGTGATGATGTGACCTTCGAGATCCGCATCATGCACATTGCCTTGCGCCAGAATATCGGCCATCGCGTGGCGAACCTGCTCGCCGACGCGCAACTGACGTTGCGAGCCTCCGCCGGGTGCGGAATTTTTTTTCTGATGATGGCGTGGCATTCTCGAAAATCACCTCGTCATGCCCGCGTTTGGGACACGAGCATTGTCATTTGTCCTGTTGAAACGAATGCGGTGCGATGGCCGGAATAAATCCGGCCATCGCACTCCCGCAATTTCAGCTCAAAAGATCCACTCGCTTCGGTAAGATTTGGACTTACAGGGAGCGCTGGATCGTCTCCACGCGATAACACTCGATGACATCGCCTGCGCGCATGTCGTGGTAGTTCTCGAAGGCCATGCCGCATTCCTGACCGGACTGGACTTCCTTCACTTCGTCCTTGAAGCGCTTCAGCGTCGACAGCTTGCCTTCGTGCACGACGACGTTGTCGCGGATCAGGCGCACATTGGCGCCGCGTTCCACGGTGCCGTCGGTGACGCGGCAGCCGGCGACCTTGCCGACCTTGGAGATGTTGAAGATCTCCAGGATGGAGGCATTGCCGAGCATGGTTTCGCGCAAGGTCGGCGCGAGCAGGCCGCTCATCGCTTTCTTCACGTCGTCCACGAGGTCGTAGATGATGTTGTAGTAGCGGATCTCGATGCCGTTGCGCTTGGCGGCCGCAGCGGCCTCCTTGTTGGCACGAACCGAGAAGCCGATGATCGCGGCGTTGAAGCCTTCGGCCAGCGTCACGTCGGATTCCGAGATGCCGCCGACGCCGGCATGCAGGATGCGGGCTGCGACTTCGTCGGTGCCGAGCTTCTCCAGCGAGCCGAGAATCGCTTCCAGCGAGCCCTGCACGTCGGCCTTGATGATCAGCGGGAATTCCTTGCGGCCCGCGGTCTTCAATTGCGACATCATCTGCTCGAGCGAGCCGCGCATGCCGGAGATCGAGGCAGCCGCGTTCTCGCGCTTCTGGTGCGCACGGTAGCTGGTGACCTGGCGGGCGCGGGCTTCGTTCTCGACCACGGCGAGACGATCGCCGGCTTCCGGCGGACCGTTGAAGCCGAGCACTTCGACCGGCACCGAGGGACCTGCTTCCTGCACGGTCTCGCCCTGATCCGAGATCAGCGCGCGGACGCGGCCCATCTCGGCGCCTGCGACGATGATGTCGCCGACCCGGAGTGTGCCGCGCTGGACCAGCACGGTCGCGACCGGACCGCGGCCGCGGTCGAGCTTGGCCTCGATCACGGTGCCCTCGGCCGGCCGTTCCGAATTGGTCTTGAGGTCGAGGATGTCGGCCTGGAGCGCGATCATCTCGAGCAGCTTGTCGAGGTTGGTCTTGTTCTTGGCGGACACTTCGACGTCGACGACTTCGCCGCCGAAGGATTCCACCTGCACCTCGTGCTGGAGCAGCTCGGTGCGCACGCGCTCGGGCTTGGCATCGGGCTTGTCGATCTTGTTGATGGCAACGATGATCGGCACCCGCGCCGCCTTGGCGTGGTTGATGGCTTCGATCGTCTGCGGCATGACGCCGTCATCGGCCGCAACCACCAGCACGACGATGTCGGTCACCTTGGCGCCGCGGGCGCGCATCGCGGTGAATGCGGCGTGGCCGGGCGTGTCGATGAAGGTGATCTTCTTGCCGCTTTCGGGCGACAGCACCTGATAGGCGCCGATATGCTGGGTGATGCCGCCGGCTTCGCCGGAGACGACGTTGGCATGACGGAGCGCGTCGAGCAGCGAAGTCTTGCCGTGGTCGACGTGACCCATGACGGTCACCACGGGCGAACGCGTCTCGGTATCGGTCGAATCGTCGGTGGCGTCGAACAGACCCTCTTCAACGTCGGACGCAGCAACGCGCTTGACGGTGTGGCCAAGCTCTTCGGCAATGAGCTGCGCGGTGTCGGCGTCGATCACGTCGGTGATCTTGTGCATCGCGCCCTGCTTCATCAGCATGCGGATGACGTCGACCGCGCGCTCGGCCATGCGGTTGGCGAGTTCCTGGATCGTGATCGCTTCCGGAATGACCACCTCGCGGATGAGCTTCTCCTTCGGCTCGTTCGAGGCGTGGCCCTTCAGGCGCTGGGTGCGCCGGCGGAACGAGGCGATCGAACGCTCGCGGACTTCGTCGGCATTGAGCGCGGTGACGACGGTCAGGCGGCCGCGCTCCTTCTGCGGGCCGGGCTTGTGGGTGGGCTTGGGGGCTACCACGGGACGCGCGGCGCCGCCGGGACCGCGGCGGATCTGGCGCGGACCATCGTCCTCGTCCGGGCCGGCAGCAACCGCGGGAGCGCGGCCCAACGGGCCACCTGCCGGTCTCGCTGTGGTCGTTCCCGGGCGCGCGGTCGATGTTCCCGGGCGTGCCGTGGTGGTACCAGGGCGCGCTGCGGGGGCACCGGGGCGCGGCGCCGGAGTGGCCGGGGCGGCGGCTGCGGGGCGCGGCGCAGATGCCGGCTGCTCGCCTTCGCCAAAACGCTTCTTGGCCTCGGTCTCTGCCTTGCGCTTGGCTTCGTCCTCGTGACGGTGACGCTCTTCCTCGGCCTTGCGGCGGGATTCGGCAGCTTCGCGCTCGACGCGTTCAGCGGCTTCGCGAACAGCGCGGCGCTGGGCCTCTTCCTCGGCCTGGCGGCGCTCTTCGACTTCGCGCACCTTGGCATCGGCCAGCGCGCTGGCGCGGGCGGAACGTTCGTCCTCGGTCAGCGTACGCAGCACCACGCCGGATCCGGCGTTGCGCGGCGGCGCGGGGCGCGACGGAGCGGGCGTCGGAGTTGGCGCGGCCGGCGCCGGCTTCGCGACGACCGTGGGAGCCTGCGGTTCGGCACTGCCGTCGATGCGGCGCTTGCCGCGCTTCTCGACCACGACCTGCTTGCTGCGGCCATGGCTGAAGCTCTGGCGGACAGTGCCCGTTTCGACGCGCGGCTTGAGCGATAGCGTCTTGCTCGGAACGCTCAGCTTCTTGTCGTCAGGGGTCTTGGTATCAACCATTCAGCAGTCCTAATCCTGATTTATCAGTGTTGTGCGTTGCCGCACCGTCCTATCGGGTCGTCGTATCTCTCAGAAATCCTGGCCGGGCTTTTCGGCAGTCTTGTCAGCGTCCGCCATCCGGTATCGGACCAGCATCTGGCTACGTGACAGGAATGACTTGCTCGCCGGGCCCGCGAGCAGGGCAGCATGTATCACATTTGACCGGGTCAGTGCCAAATCCAATTCTAACGATTTCAACGCGGTGACGACGGGAATCTGCGGCTTGGCGCCGCGATTTCCGGCATTTTGACGCGCCAGCATGTCCAATTTGCGGATTCCGTCCGCGGCCCCGTCGCTGGCGTGGATCAGGACCCCGGCCGTGCCTTCCCGAAGGGCGCTTTCGACCTTGCCGAAGCCGGCCACGACCTGACCCGCTTTGGCGGCGATCCCAAGGGCTTCCGTCACGCTCCGAACCAGGAGCGCCTCGATATCGGCAGGAAGCGTCTGAGGGATGCGCAGCTCGCGCTTGAAGGCCTTGCTAAATTGGTGACGCCGGACGGCTTCCGCAACCACCCCGCGTGAGGCGGTGAGCCACATGCCGCGTCCGGGCAGCTTGCGCTTGAGGTCTGGAACTACGTCGCCTTGCGGCGAAATGACGAAGCGGATCAGCTCGTCGATCGGCCGGACCTGCCGACTGACCGCGCACATCCGCATGGTCGCGGACCTTTCGGTCCGCGGGCCATGGTCGAGTTCGGGGTCAGTATCGGTGAGCATCCGGGCGACATTCTCCTTTGCCCTTAAGCCGGCTGATCTTCGGTCGCCTCAGCCTCCTCGGCGGGCTTGGCCAGATCGGCCTCGGTGATCCAGCCTGCCTTGACGCGGGCCTGCATGATCATCGCCTCGGCATCGTCACGGGAGATGTCGATACCGTCGAGCGCGCCGGGGAACTTGGTCTGCTCGCCGCCTTCCTTGCGCTCGGTCCAGCCGACCAGATCGTCGGTGGCACAGCCGGCGAGGTCGTCGACCGTCTTGATGTCGTTCTCGCCGAACTTCACCAGCATCTTGGAGGTGACGCCGGGCACGTCCTTGACGGCGTCCTCGACACCGAGCTCCTTGCGCCTGGCCTCGATCTCAGCTTCCTGCTGCTCGAGATATTCGCGGGCACGGCTCTGGAGCTCCTGCGCGGTCTCCTCGTCGAAGCCCTCGATGCCGGCGAGTTCCTTGAGGTCCACCATGGCGAGTTCCTCGACCGAGGTGAAGCCTTCGGACGCCAGCAGCTGGCCGACCACTTCGTCGACGTTGAGCGATTCCATGAAGACGCGGGTGGAGTTCTCGAAGTCGGCCTGGCGGCGCTCCGATTCCTCCTGCTCGGTCAGGATGTCGATGTCCCAGCCGGTGAGCTGCGAGGCCAGACGCACGTTCTGGCCTCGGCGGCCGATCGCCAGCGAAAGCTGGTTGTTGGTGTCGGGCACCACCACCTCGATGCGCTCGCGGTCTTCGTCGATCACGACCTTGGAGACTTCGGCCGGCGCCAGCGCGTTGACCACGAAGGTCGCGATGTCGGGCGACCACGGAATGATGTCGATCTTCTCGCCCTGCAATTCGTTCACCACGGCCTGCACGCGCGAACCGCGCATACCGACGCAGGCGCCGACCGGATCGACCGAGGAATCGCGGGAAATCACGCCGATTTTTGCGCGCGAGCCCGGATCGCGGGCAACCGCCTTGATCTCGACGATGCCGTCATAGATTTCCGGCACTTCCTGCGCGAACAGCTTCGCCATGAACTGCGGATGGGTGCGGGAAAGGAAGATCTGCGGACCTCTCGTCTCGCGGCGGACGTCGAAGATGTAGGCACGGACGCGGTCGCCGTTGCGGAAGACTTCGCGCGGCAGCATCTCGTCGCGGCGGATGATGGCTTCGCCGCGGCCGAGGTCGACGATCACGCTGCCATATTCGACGCGCTTGACGACGCCGTTGACGATGTCGCCGATGCGATCCTTGAATTCCTGATATTGCCGGTCGCGCTCGGCCTCGCGCACCTTCTGCACGATGACCTGCTTGGCCGATTGCGCGGCGATGCGGCCATATTCCAGCGGCGGCAGGGTGTCGGCGATGGTGTCGCCGACCTGGGCACCGGGATTGGCGCGTTGCGCGTCCACCAGCGAAATCTGGTTGGAATGGTTTTCGACCTTCTCGACCACCAGCATGTGGCGCGACAGCCGCAGCTCGCCCTTCTTCGGGTCGATCTCGGCGTGAACGTCAGTTTCGCTGCCGTAACGGGCGCGCGCCGCCTTGGCGATGGCGTCCTCCATCGCCGCGATGACGATGCCGCGGTCGATCGATTTCTCGCGCGCAACGGCATCGGCGATCTGGAGCAACTCAAGTCGATTGGCGCTGACTGCCATGGCTAGTCTCCTTCGTCAGGCTCGATCTCGCCCCGTCGCGCGCGTTCGGCGGCCAGGCGATGCTTCTTCGTATTGGTCGGGGCCGGCTTCTTCTTCGGCCTGGTGTTCTTGGTGGTCTTTTCGCTGATTTTGGCGTGCGGCGCCTGCGGCGGCTCCAGGCCGAGATCGCGGCGCATCTGGCGCTCCTCGGCCTTGCCGCGGCGCATCGATTCGGCGATCAGCTCGTCGGTCAGCACCAAGCGGGCCTCGCCGATATCCTCCATCGTCAGGAGCACGTCGGGATCGTCGCCCGCCTTGACGTCGTCGCGACGCAGATGCACGCGATCGCCTTCGACCGGACCGATCATGCCGCGGAACCGCTTGCGCCCCTCATGGGCAACCGCCATCTCGATCTTCACCAGATGGCCGGAATAGCGCTCGAAATCGGAACGGCGGACCAGCGGCCGGTCGATTCCCGGTGAGGAGATTTCCAGCCGGTAGGCGCGATCGATGGGGTCGGCAACATCGAGCACGGGCGACAGCGCCCGCGAGATCGCCTCGCAATCCTCGAGCTGCATCGAGCCGTCCGGCCGCTCGGCCATGATCTGCACGGTGCAGCCGGCTTCCCCGGAAATGCGGATCCGCACCAGACGGTAGCCCATGCCCTCGAGCACCGGTGCTGCGACCGCGGACACACGTGCTGCCACGCCCGGCTCGACCACGAGCCTCGGCTCGGCCAGCAACTCGGCATCCGTGGAACCAGTGTTCGGTTCGGTCATATCAGGGGTCAAGGCGCTCGATGGTTAAGGCTTGGTTACGATTTTCAAAGCCCGCTTCGGAACTTCCCGACAGCGCGTCGGGCCGCATCTTCCGCCAAGCCGCGTTCGGGTAATAAAAAAGAGCGGGTCCTTTCGGGCCCACTCTCACTACGCGGATCGTATGAGAAGATGAATTGGCGCTGATATAGCGCTTTCTGTCCCCCCGGACAAGGCCCATCGCGGGCCAGACGAGGCTTTTTGCGTCCGATTCGCGGCGCCCCGGGCCTAACGCTTCCTTCACCTCGGGGGGCTAAATTCCCTGATTGTGGGGCGGCTTCGACCAAGGGCGCACCCGCGGCGTGCCCTGTTCGAGTAGCGTTTTCATGACCGTTGCCACGTCGCTCATTCCCGGACTGGACGATATCGTCAAACGCGGCGATCCGCGACGACGCGGCGAAATCGCGCGCGCCATCTCCGAGCTGTTCTTCCAGGATTCCGCCAATCTTCGGCCCGAGCTCATCGATCTCTTCGACAACCTCCTGATCGATCTCGTCCCGCATGCGGAGCTTGCCTCGCGCGTCGACCTCGCCGAGCGCTTCTCGCACCTGAACAACGCGCCGCCGCATCTGGTCAATCAACTCGCGCGCGAGAACGAGATCATGGTGGCCGGCCCCGTGCTGCGCCGCTCGCCCGTGCTCGATGACGCCGCACTGGTCGAGATCGCGCGGCTGAAGGGCCAGGGGCATTTGCTTGCGATGACGGAGCGCCCCGCTTTGTCTCCCGTCATCACCGACGTGCTGGTGGAGCGCGGCGATCGCGACGTGGTGCGCCGCGCCGCGGGCAATGCCGGTGCGGTGTTCTCGCCTGGCAGCTATTCCGAGCTGATCAAGCGTGCGGCGCAGGACGGCGTGCTGACGCTCAAGATCGGCCAGCGCCGTGATCTCTCGGGCGAGAACCTGAAACAGCTTCTCGACGGCACGCTCGACGTCATCCGCCGCCGGCTCTCCAGCGTGGTCAATCCCGCGCGCCAGGTCGAGATCAAGCACGCGATGGTGGCCATCGAGGAGGCCACGCTGCCGCCGGGACCGCGGCGCGATTTCTCCGCGGCCCAGCGCACGGTGCTGGTGTTGCATCGCGAGGGCCATCTCGGCGAGAGCGCGCTGCTCGGCTTCGCCAAGGCGAACAAATACGAGGAATCGATCGCCTCGCTTTCGGCGATGTCCGGCGTTCGCCTCTCTGTGCTCGACCGCCTGATCGCAGGCGACCGCTACGACCCGATCCTCATTCTCGGCCGCGTGCTGAATCTCGGCTGGCCCACGGTGCGCGCGCTCATCCTGCTCTGGTACGGTCCGCATCGCACGCCGGCCGATGCCGATATCGAGGCCGCGCGCGTGAACTTCACGCGCCTGATGCCGACGACCGCCGAGCGCGTCGTCAATTTCTGGCGCAACCGGCAGACGATCTAGAGTCGTCTGAACCGCAAATACGCAGCCTTCCGTCCTTCGCGCGCGGCCTTCCGGCCGTAGCGCGTCATGGTGTAGCCCGCCCATGGCTGCCTGAAATCGTCGGCGCGTTCGGCCAGCCAGACGAAATCCTGCGAACGCGCAAGATGCGACAGCGTCCAGGCGCAGTAATCGTCAATGTCGCAGACGAAGCGGAATTCGCCGTTCGGCTTCAGCACGCGCGCCATCGCGGCGATGGTCCTGTCCTGGACGAAGCGCCGTTTCCAGTGCCGCCGCTTCGGCCAGGGATCGGGATGGATCAGGTCGATCCGCGACAGCGATGCCTTGGGCAGCCAGGCCAGCAGCTCGGCGGCATCGCCCGCGAACAGGCGAATGTTGCCGATGTTGGCGGCCTCGATCTGCGCGAGGATCTTGGCCATGCCGTTGACATAGGGCTCGCAGCCGATGAAGCCTGTCGTGGCGAAGCTCTGGGCCTCGGCCGCGAGATGCTCGCCACCGCCGAAGCCGATCTCGAGCCTGACATCGTCGGCGGCGGGATCGAAGATCTCGCTTGCATCCGCCGGCGCCTCGCCGTCGATGTCGAGCGCCAGATGCGGCAGCAGTTGACCAATCAGCTCGGCCTGATGCTGCCTGAGCTTGTGACCCTTGCGGCGCCCGAAGAACGCGCGCTCGCTGTCATCGCGACCGGGCTCTGATTTGCGCTCGCTCATCGCAGCGTCTGGTACAGGCGGTGGAGCAGCCGCGCGCGCGGCGCGAGCGACGAGATATAGAGCTGCTCATAATGAGTGTGCGCGCCCTTGCCGTCGACGCCGAGGCCGTCGAGCGTTGCGGTATGGGCCGCGGTGAAATTGCCGTCCGAGCCGCCGCCCGTATGGGTGTCGGTCAGCTCGAAGCCGATCTCGCCGGCGAGTGTCTTCGCGTGCTCGTACAGCGAGGCGCCTGCGTTGCTCTTTTCGTAGGGCGGACGGTTGAGCTCGCCGGTGACGGTGACGGTGACGCCGTCGGTCTTCGACGTCAGCCCAAGGATCTTGCCGACGAACTCCTCGGCGTCCTTGAGGCTCAGCACGCGCAGATCGACCTCGGCATAGGCCGCTTCCGGCGTGACGTTGGGGCGCGTGCCGCCACGCACCACGCCGACATTGACGCTCACGCCGCGAGTCAGGTCGTTCATCCCTTCCAGGGCGAGGATGACGTTGCCAAGCTCGCGCACGGCGCTGCGGCCATCTTCCGGCCGCGAGCCGGCATGCGCGGGCACGCCCTTGATGAACACCTTGAAGCGCCCGACGCCCTTGCGCCCGGTGACGATCTTGCCGCCGTCGCGCGCCGGCTCCGTCACCAGCACGTATTTGGCCCTGCGCCCTTCCGTCTCGATGAGTGCGCGCGAGGTGGGACTTCCGATCTCCTCGTCGGAGGTGAACAAATGCGTGATGCCGAGCGGCGAGCGATCGGCTGTGGCACACAGCGCGGCAAACGCGTGATGGGCGATGTAGGCGCCGCCCTTCATGTCGTAGATGCCGGGACCGTACGCGACGTCGCCTTCGACCTTGAACGGCAGACGTTCGATGAATCCCATGGGATGGACGGTATCGAGGTGGCTCAGCACCAGGATGCCCGGCCGGTCCTGCCCCCAATTCGAGCGCGCCATGAGATGATCGCCGCAACCATCGACGCCGGCGACGCGTTCGAGCGTGACAGGCAGATCGCGGTACTGCTCCGCGACCATTGAGATCAGCCTGTTGACCTGCTCGGGCGCTTCCGTCGGCGTCTCGACCTCCACCCAGCGGCGGATGCCATCGAGAATAGTTTGGGAATTGAACCAATTGGAGCTGGCCATGGACGCATCTGTGCCTTTGAATCGCATCATCGAAGCGGACGCGCATCAAAGCGCGGCCACAAATGACGACATAGGCCAGATTTGACGCGGTCTCAAATCGCCATTGAGCTGGCGATCAGCGCTTGTCGGGACCTTCGCGAGCCGCAATCTGCTCAACGAGATCGACGATCGAGCGGCGCATCTTCGAATCGGTAATTCGCGTGAACGCCTTGGTCAGTGCAAGTCCTTCGGACGTCGCGAGAAAGTCCGACACATAGGAAGGCGAGGCGCCCTCGCTGAAGCCATCCGGACCCGGCACGCCGCTCGGGCCGCCCTCGAACAGGAACGACACCGGCACCTGGAGAATTTCGGCGATCTGCTGGATGCGGCTCGCACCGACCCGGTTCGTGCCCTTCTCGTATTTCTGGATCTGCTGGAAAGTCAGGCCCAAAGCTTCACCGAGCTTTTCCTGGCTCATGCCCAACATGATGCGGCGCATACGCACGCGACTGCCGACATATTTGTCAACAGGGTTGGGCGCTTTCGACATTTCCTCAGCCCTCCAAACACCACCTTCAGCGCAATCAACTGGAGTGCCTCAGGTGCAAGCATCGTCAAATCAGACCCTCTTATTGGGAAACATTGCGGAGAAATTTAGCAATGCCCACTGTCTTTTGCAGCCGGTGCAGAATGGGGAGCCCATGTGCAGTCTGTCAACCGTGGGACTACGGTTGTCAAAAGTTTCCGGCCGCCTCCGCGGCGACGGCGCGATCAGGCCTTCCGCTTGGTGACACGTCGGCGGACCGCCAGAATCACGGCCAGCGCGACGAGCATGGCGGCCGGCACATCGCCAACCCGCGCATAGACGGTCGGTGATATCGCGGCAGGCAGGCTTGCATCCAAAATGCCTTCGATGCCGAGACCGAGGCTGGCGACGGTGCGGCCCATTGGATCGATCACCGCAGAGATACCGGTATTGGCAGAGCGGACCAGCGGCAATCCCAGCTCGATCGCGCGCATGCGCGACTGCTCCAGATGCTGATAGGGGCCGGTCGAGATGCCGAACCAACCGTCATTGGTGAGGTTCACGATCCAGCCCGGACGTTCGTTGCGTCCAGCCACCTCGCCGGGAAAGATTGCCTCGTAACAGATCAGCGGTAGCGCGGGCGGCGCGCCGGGCACCTGCAGCGCATGCCGCACCGTGCCGGGAATGAAGCCGCCGCGCACCCGCGTCAGTTGCTCGAAGCCGAGCTTCTCCATCAGTGCCTGGTAGGGAAGAAATTCTCCGAACGGCACCAAATGCAACTTGTCGTACACTGCGAGCACGCTGCCGTCGTGATCGATGACGTAGATCGAATTATAGGCACGCGTGATCGGCGTGCCGCGCGGCAGGTCGGGCGCGCGGACCGACCCCGTGATCAGCACCGTGCCCTTGGGCAGAAGATCGGCGATCTGTGCCATCGCGTCGGCTTCGCGGGTCAGGAAGAACGGAAATGCGGATTCCGGCCAGATCAGGATGGTGGCGTCGCGCACGCCGGTCGATTGCGGGCCGGAGGCGCGGTCCGACAGCGCCAAATATTTTTTCATCACCTCCGACTTGGCGGCGTAATTGAATTTGGCGTCCTGCTGCAGGTTCGGCTGCATCAGGCGCAGCTTGGCGCCAGCAACCATCGTGGTCGGATGCAGCGACAGGCGGATCGCGCCGAAGATGCTCATGACAAGCAGGAGCGCAATTGCAGCCGCCGGCACCCGCCACGCCAGGCGGCGATCGGGCGTGCGGTCGATCAGCGTCGCGGGGCTCGCGAAGATCGCAACGGTCAGGAACGTCATGCCCCACAGGCCGACCAGCGAGGCCGTCTGCGCCAGCGGCAGCGGCTCGGACAGCGCATAGCCGAACGCGTTCCAGGGAAAGCCGGTCAGCAGGTGGCCGCGCAGCCATTCGCTGATTGTGAGGCTTGCCGCAAGTGCAAGCACGCGCGTCGCGTTCTTGGTCCAGAGCAGCCGCGCCAGCGCAAAGCCGATCGCCGTGAAGATGGACAGATAGGCCGGCAGGCCGAGCACGGCGAACGGCGTCAGCCAGGCGAACACGTCGGCCTCGACGAAGAAGGCGTAGCCGATCCAGTAGAGGCCGGGGACGAAATAGCCGAGTCCGAACCAGTAGCCGGTCAGCGCCGCGGCGGGGACGCCGCGATAGCGTCCGGCGCCGGCGCCGTCGATCAGCCAGACCAGCACCGGGAAGGTGATGAACAGCACCGGGAAGAGGTTGAACGGCGCGAGCGCCAGCACCGACAGCGCTCCGCACCCCATGGCGATGACGGCGCGTTTCCATCCCCAGGCGAGGATGATGGCAAGCGCAATCTGCCGAAGTCGCTGGAACGGGCTCACTGTCGGCCGGTCCCGTCGCTTGGCGGCGGGCTAGGCGTGTCATTGGCCGGCGAAGGACCGCTGTCCGGCGCAGCCTCGCGGCGCCGGCTCTCGCGCTGGGTGCGCGGCGCGGGACGCTCCTTCCGCGTCGAGATGCGCAGCCGCTTGACGCGGCGCGGATCGGCATCGAGCACCTCGATCTCGTAATTGCCGGGGCCCGAGATCACCTCGCCGCGCACCGGCAGGCGCCCGACGAAGCTGACGAGATAGCCGCCGAGCGTCTCCACTTCCTCGCCGGCCTCGCCGGTGACGAAATCCTCGCCGATCACCGAGCGGACGTCGTCGAGGCTGGCGCGGGCGTCGGCGATGAAGGCATTGTCGGGCAGCCGCACGATCGACGGCGGCTCGTCGCTGTCGTGCTCGTCGTCGATCTCGCCGACGATCTGCTCGACGATGTCCTCGAGCGAAACCAGCCCGTCGCTGCCGCCATATTCGTCGACCACCAGCGCGAGGTGAATGCGCGTGGCCTGCATCTGCGCGAGCAGGTCGATCGCCCGCATCGACGGCGGCACGTAGAGCAGCTTGCGGATGATGCGCGCTTCCTCGAGTGGCAGCGCGAGATCGACGGCGCGGAGGTCGAGCCCGGCCGGCAGCGGCTTCTTGCGCTTGGTCTTGGTGGCTTCCGGCACGCGCGCACGCGCGGTCATGAAGGCGAGCAAGTCACGGATGTGGACGATCCCGACGGGATCGTCGAGCGTCTCGTTGTAGACCACGAGGCGCGAATGGCCGGCGCTCTCGAAGCGGTCCATCAACTCGCCGAGCGGGATGTCGCGCTTCACCGCGACGACGTCGGCGCGATGGACCATGACGTCGGCGATGCGGCGCTCGTGCAGACCGAGGATGTTGCGCAGCATGGTGCGCTCGACCGCCGAGAAGCCGGTGTCGTCGGGCGTGGTCGCATCGAGCACGACCTGGAGGTCGTCGCGCACCGATCCCGCCTTCCAGCCGAACAGCGTGCGGATGGCGCGCAGGAGCCAGCCATCGGCGGTCGGGCGCATCACCTCGCCCTGGGTCACCACGGCCGGCAGATTGGCCGTGTGGCGTGGATTGTCCTGAATCGGGTCGGAGTCCGGCATCTCAGTGCGTCCCTGCGCGGTCTGCATAGGGATCGGGAATTCCAAGGTGAGCCAGGATCTGCGTCTCCAGGGCTTCCATCTCCTCGGCGTCGCCGTCGTTCTCGTGATCGTAGCCGATCAGGTGCAGGAAGCCGTGCACGGCGAGATGGCTCAAATGGTGGTCGAACGGCTTGTGTTCCTCGTCCGCCTCGCGCCGCATCGTCTCGTAGGCGATCGCGATATCGCCGAGCATGCGCGGCGCATCGCCCGGCTTCCACTCGCCCTCCTGCTGGAGTGCGGGAAACGACAGCACGTTGGTCGGCTTGTCGATGCCGCGCCAGTTGCTGTTGAGGGTGCGGATGCCGGCATCATCGGTCAGCATCACCGCCACTTCCGCGTCGGCGACGTCTTCGTCGACATTCTCGGCGGCGGCCGCAACCGCGCGCTGGATCACGGCTTCGGAATCGGGCTCGCGCTGCCAGCAATCGGCGACGACGAGGACCTCGGTCATGGGAAGGTTCGGATGTGACATTGTCTTTGTTCGGAACGATGAGGCGCCTTCATCCGCGTCCTCTGGGTCCGGCTGTTGCCTCGTCAGGATTTGCCGGCGGCCGGCCGCTGCGGCGAGCCTTCGTAAGCGGCGACGATTCGCGCCACGAGTTCGTGGCGGATCACGTCCTCGGCTTTGAAATGAACCTGGGCAATGCCCTCGACGCCGCCCAGGAGGCGGGTCGCTTCGGCCAGGCCCGAGGTCTGGCCGTTCGGCAGGTCGATCTGCGAGGGATCGCCGGTCACGATCATGCGGCTGTTCTCGCCGAGGCGCGTCAAAAACATCTTCATCTGCATCGACGTGGTGTTCTGCGCCTCGTCCAGGATGATGGCGGCGTTGGTGAGGGTGCGGCCGCGCATGAAGGCGAGCGGCGCGATCTCGATCTCGCCGGTCTGGAGTGCGCGCTCGACGATGCGCGCATCCATGAGGTCGTAGAGCGCGTCGTAGATCGGGCGGAGATAAGGATCGACCTTCTCGCGGAGATCACCGGGCAGGAAGCCGAGCCGCTCGCCGGCTTCCACCGCCGGCCGCGACAGGATGATCTTGTCGACCTCCTTGCGCTCAAACAGCTGCGCGGCATGTGCGACCGCGAGCCAGGTCTTGCCGGTGCCGGCCGGGCCGATGCCGAACACGAGCTCGTGGCGCTTCAGCGCGCGGATATAGGAGTCCTGGGCGGCGGTGCGCGCGCGCACCGGACGCTTGCGCAGATTGATGCTGTCGAAGGTCGCCCCTTTGGCCGATTTGGCGTCGAACTCGAACAGCGAACCTTGCGCGATCACGGCCCGGATGGCGCCCTCGACCTCGCCCTGGTCGAGATCCTGCCCCTTCACGGCCTGCGCGTAGAGCATCTCCAGCACGCGGCGTGCGGCGTCGCAGCCGTCGCGCGTGCCGCCGATCGTGATGTGGTTGCCCTTGGAATCGACGACGACGCCGAGCCGCCGCTCGATCTGCGCCAGATGCTGGCCGTAGGGGCCGACCAGCGCGGAAGCGGCGCGGTTGTCGTCGAAGTCGATGACGACCTGGGTCTCGGGCGGAACTTGCATGTCGCGGTCAAATTTGCGGCTGGGAGCGAGAGAAGACGAATCCGATGCGCTTTTTGGCAAGGGTTCAGGCTCCGATGGCTGGCGATAAAGCGGGCTCGTGCGCCCCACGCGGCGTCACGAGCTCACCGAGAAAGCTGTAGCGTTCGAGGCTGTCGATCCTGACAGGCAGGATGTGTCCGATGATGTCGGGCGAGGCCATCACATGGGCGGGCTGCAGGAATGCGGTGCGGCCGACGATCTGGCCGTCCTTGCGGGCCGGACGCTCGAACAGCACATCGACCGTTGAGCCAATCGCGGCCTTGTTGAAGGCCGATTGCTGGCTGTCGATCAGTTCCTGGATCCGCTCCAATCGCTGGTCCATCTCGGCGGGGGACACCGTCTCCTGCATGTCCGCGGCCGGCGTTCCCGGCCGGGCGGAGTATTTGAACGAATAAGCCGCAGCGTAGCCGATTTGCGTGACAAGCGCGAGGGTGGCGAGAAAATCTTGCTCGTCCTCGCCGGGGAAACCCACGATAAAATCTGATGAAAAAGCAATGTCTTGCCGCGCGGCGCGGAAACGGTCGATGACCCGCCGATAATCATCGGCGGTATGTTTCCGGTTCATGGCCGCCAGAATGCGGTCCGAACCCGATTGCACCGGCAGGTGCACGAACGGCATCAGGGCACCGAGATCGCGATGGGCGGCAATCAGGCTGTCGTCGACGTCGCGGGGGTGGCTAGTCGAATAGCGCAGCCGCGCGATGCCGGGAATTGTCGCCAGATGCTCGAGCAGCCTGCCGAGCGGCCAGGTTTTCCCGTCTGGTCCCTCGCCATGATAGGCGTTGACGTTCTGCCCGATCAGCGTCAGCTCGCGCACGCCGTTGTCGGCGAGCCGCTTCACATCGTCGACGATCTTGGCGACAGGGCGCGAGACTTCCGAGCCGCGCGTGTAGGGCACGACGCAGAAGGTGCAGAACTTGTCGCAACCTTCCTGCACCGTGACGAAAGCGGAAATGCCGCGCGCCCGGATCGCGTCGGGCTTGGGTTGAGCCAGGAAGCCGAACTTGTCCTGGGCCGGAAACTCGGTCTCGATCGCGCGGCCTTCGTTGCCGGCGCGCTTCAGCAGCTCCGGCAGGTGATGATAGCTCTGCGGTCCGACCACGACATCCACGACAGGCGCGCGGCGCACGATCTCCTCGCCCTCGGCCTGCGCGACGCAGCCCGCGACCGCGATCTGCATCGCTCGCCCGCCGCGCGCAGCCTCGTCCTTGGCGACGCGCAATCGGCCCAGCTCCGAATAGACCTTTTCGGACGCCTTCTCGCGGATGTGGCAGGTGTTGAGGATGACGAGGTCGGCGTCTTCAGCGCTGGCCGTCTCCACGAATCCTTCCGGAGCCAGCGTGTCCACCATGCGCTGGGCATCGTAGACGTTCATCTGGCAGCCATATGATTTGATGTGCAGCTTGCGCGGCGGCGTCATGGAACCTGGAATGGAGGTGGAGGACGGCCTTCAAATATAGGTTGGAGGGACGAAAATCCAGCGAATGGGGCCATTTTCAGCCGTCATTCCGGGGCGCGCGCTAGCGCGAACCCGGAATCTCGAGCTAATTCCTCCAGATTCCGGGTTCACGCGCAGTGCGCGTGCCCCGGAATGACTGTGAGGGGATGGGATCAGCCCGCCAGGGCCTCCGCCTCGACCCGCCGGACCAACTCCGGCAATTGATGCATGTCGGCAAAGGTCAAGTCAGCGCCGGCCTGACGCAGGGTCTCGGCATGGCCCTCCCCGCAGTGGCTGCCCCCGTAAAAGCCGAACACCGTCATGCCGGCGGCCCGGGCGCCGGCAATTCCGGCCAGGCTGTCCTCGATCACGACACAGCGCTCGGGCGGCAGGCCCATTTCGTTCGCCGCGAACAGGAACAGGTCCGGCGCCGGCTTGCCGTTCCTCACCTGCGAGGCCGAGAAGATATTTGGCGCGAGACGTTCGTAGAGGCCGGTGCTTCCCAGGCTCACGCGCATGCGCTGATGCGAGCCGCTAGAGGCGACGCAGACGGCTTGCGTGACGACATCAAGCACATCGCGAATGCCGCGGATCGCCTCGAGGTCGGCCTCGAACGAGCGGAACAGCTCGTCCTGCAGATCGCCGTGATAGGCCTCGGGCAGCTTGCGGCCAAGCTCGGTCTCGATCTCCAGATTGGCCTGCCGCGTTGAGCGGCCGAGGAAACGTTCGAACACCTGCTCCGAGGTGATCGGATAGCCGTGCCGCGTCAGCACATCGGCATGGGCGCGACAGGAGATCACCTCGCTGTCCACGAGTACACCGTCGCAATCGAAGATGATGAGGTCTATCGGCACTAAGGCATGATCCGGAAAAGTCTGTAGCGGTTTTCCCGCGCGACAAACGCGAAACGCGTTTGCGCGGAGATCATGCCACTCAAGACGTCGGCTTGTCGTCGTCGAGCGGGACGCAATAGAGCTCAAGCCGGTGATCGACCAGCCGGTAGCCGAGCTTGCGTGCGATTTCCGCCTGCAGCTTCTCGATCTCCTCGGAGGTGAACTCGATCACCTTGCCGTCGCGCAGATTGATGAGGTGATCGTGATGGCTGTCGCGCATCTGCTCGTAGCGCGCGCGGCCCTCGCGGAAATCATGGCGCTCGATGATGCCGGCATCCTCGAACAGCTTGACGGTGCGATACACGGTCGAAATCGAGATCTTGTCGTCGACGGCAACGCAGCGACGGTACAATTCCTCGACATCGGGATGATCGATCGCCTCCGCGAGCACGCGGGCGATGACACGGCGCTGCTCGGTCATGCGCATGCCGGTGGCGGCACAGCGCGCCTCGATGCCGGACGCCTTGGACGCGGAAGAAGGTTTCAGTGCGGTCATAGTTTGTCTGCCTGGCGGGGGCGCTTTCTGCCACCAATGTTACGACAAGTCACGTCGCATCAGAAGGGCGTTCAATTGTTCCCCGTTCGGCTGCTTATAGTAGCGTTCGCGGCGCCCGACCACCACGAATCCGGCCCTCTCGTAGAGTCGCCGCGCCGGCTGGTTATTTTCCTCAACTTCGAGAAATATTGTGCGCACGCCGCGCCCCGCGAGGTGGCCGAGATGGGTCATCAGCAGCGTGCGGGAGAGACCGCGGCCGCGATAGGCCTCGTCCACCGCGATCGAGAGGATTTCCGCTTCATCCGCCCCGATCCGCGACACCGCAAATCCGACGGTCCTGCGGCCGAGGCGCAACCGGTGCACCAGCGTGTTGCGCTCACTGAGCATGCTCTCGAATTCGCCCTCGCCCCAGCCGCGCGCGAAGGAGGCGCCGTGAAGCTGCGCCAGCTGCGCGGCGTCACGCACGGATGCGGGCTCGACGGCGGCGGTGCCGCCGCGCCACCATTCCGACAGCCATCTCATCATGGGGTCGCGGCTTGTGCTGCGAATGGCGGCTGTGCCGCCGGCTTGGCATCGGGCGCCTTCAGATAGAACGGCCGCGCCGGATTCGTCGCGGGATCGGCGGCAGCGCCGAGCCATGCGACCCAGCCGATATCGGGCGCGGGCTGCGCGTCGACCGCGACCGGCTGCGGGACATCCTTCGGCCAGCGGTCGGCGAGGATGTTTGCGGCATTGCCGACCAGATGCGGCGCGCCGAATTGCGAGGCCGCGATCGCCTCGTCGATGGGAGCGACGCTCGGCCGCACCAGCTGGCTGCCGTCGCCGGCGACGATCTGGAAATAGACGTGGTCGTGCCGCGCGTCGATTGCGGAGATCACGGGTGCCGATTTGCTCTGGCCGACGATGGCGGCGGCATAGGCCGACAAGGTGGTCAGGCCGATCGCCGGCCGCTCGGCCGCAAGCGCAAGGCCGCGCGCCGCCGAAATGCCGACGCGCAGGCCGGTGAAGCTTCCGGGGCCGATAGTGACCGCGATGCGGTCGAGCGTGGTGAAGGCGAGATTGGCCGATTGCATGACGCGCGCGATCATCGGCATCAGCGCCTCGGCGTGACCGCGCTTCATCAGAAGCTGCTCCTGCGCAACGAGCTCGGCCGTTTCGGTGTCGAGTACGGCGACGGAGCAGGCGTCGAGCGCGGTATCGATGGCGAGGATCAGCATGGACAAGCGAATGGCGAGTGGTGAATGGCGAATAGTCTAGCGAACCAGGCGCCGATACGCCATTCGTCACGCACGATTTGCAGGCCTATGACTTACTTCGTGGGTGGGCAAAGGCGCACTTGCGCCGTGCCCACCACCTTTATCTTATGGCGGAAATGGTGGGCACGCTTCGCTTTGCCCACCCTACGGCACCTACGATGCCGCGCTTACATCGGCCGGACTTCGACCACGTCGGGCACGAAGTGCTTCAGCAGGTTCTGGATGCCGTGCTGGAGGGTCGCGGTCGATGACGGGCAGCCGGAGCAGGCGCCCTTCATGTTGAGATAGACGATGCCGTCCTTGAAGCCGCGGAAGGTGATGTCGCCGCCGTCATTGGCGACGGCCGGCCGCACGCGGGTCTCGATCAGGTCCTTGATCATGTCGACCGTTTCGGCATCGGCCTCGTCGAAGAACTCGTCCTCGTCGTCGAGATCGGCATCGCTGTGCGCTTCGCCTCCGGCGAGCAGCGGCGCGCCGGACATGTAATGCTCCATGATGGCGCCGAGGATCGCGGGCTTGAGCTGCTGCCATTCACCGTTCGCCTTGGTCACGGTGATGAAGTCCGATCCGTAGAACACGCCGGTGACGCCGGGCACCTCGAACAGCTTTTCGGCCAGCGGCGAGCGGGCGGCGGCTTCGCGGCTCGCAAATTCCATCGGGCTGCCGTCGACCACGACGCGGCCCGGAATGAACTTCAGCGTGGCGGGATTGGGGGTGGCTTCGGTTTGAATGAACATGGTTTTCTCCAGACGTCGCCGGTTCAAGGCCGGCGCGTGCCCTATCCACTAGCAGATGGCGACGGAGAACGCACGATCAAGGGGATGTGAGATATTAGTCTATGAATTTCAGAGGGTTGGCTTCGCTTTACCCTCCCCTGGAGGGGGAGGGTCGATCGCGCGCAGCGCGAGCGGGGTGGGGTGATCTCTCAACACGGGCAGTGTGCGAGGTGGACAGACCGTCACCCCACCCCGCTACGCATTCCGCTTCGCTGCACGCGTAGCGACCCTCCCCCTCCAGGGGAGGGTAAGAAGAGCAGCAGCCTACGATAGCGAATCCACGCTCTGGTCGCTGAGCGCGCCGGAAATGATGGTCACGGGAATCGGGAAGGTTCCGACCGCGTGGGCCAGCAGCGCGACCAGGGGGCCAGGCCCTTCCGCGCCCGGATTGGCGGCGAGCACCAGCATGGCGATATCAGGGTCCTCGTCGATCACTGCCAGCAGTTGCTCCATCGGCACACCCTCGCGGATCACCCGCTCCGGGGTGATTGCGGCGATGCCGTTGGCGCGGCCGGCGGCACGGTCGAGCGCGGCCTCCGCCGCTTCCTGCGCTTCGGCGCGCATGATGTCGGCGACCCCCAGCCATTCCTGGCTCTGCTGTTCGGGTTCGATGATGCGCAGCATCACTACGCCGCCGCCGGCGCGGATCGCCCAGCGGCTGGCATAGTAGACCGCGCGATCCCATTCGGCGGTGTCGTCGACGACGACGAGGCATTTGGGCTTGTGACCCGGCTCGAAGCAAAGGCGCTTGCTGGTCATGCATCTCCCGGCATGTGCACGGCCGGCATGCTGCCACACTCCCGCAGGGTTGGGGAGAGGAGATGCGGCCGGCGCACTGGCGCCGACCGTCTCTATCGCCGGCGGATGAAGCCGACGATGTCCTTGGAGAGCTTCATCGTCTCGTCGGCGATGGCGCGGGCCCGGTCGGAACCTTCATTCAGGATCGAATCGATATGGCCGGGGTCGGCGACGAGGCGCTTCATCTCGCCGGCGATCGGCGCCAGCTTGGTGACGCACAGCTCCGCCAGCGCGTTCTTGAAGCTGGAGAACTGGCCGCCGCCGAACTCGCGCAGCACGTCCGCCTTGGGGCGGCCGGAGAGCGCGGCGAAGATGCCGACGAGGTTGTCGGCCTCGGGACGGGCTTCCAGGCCCTTCTCCTCTGACGGCAACGGTTCCGGATCGGTCTTCGCCTTGCGGATCTTCTGCGCGATGGTGTCGGCATCGTCGGTCAGATTGATGCGCGAATTGTCCGACGCATCGGACTTCGACATCTTTTTGGTGCCGTCGCGCAGGCTCATCACCCGCGTCGCGGGGCCCGTGATCAGGGGCTCCGGCAGCGGGAAGAACAGCCCGTCATTGGCCCCGAGGTTGCGGATCGAATCGCCAAAGTCGTTGTTGAACTTCTGCGCGATGTCGCGCGAGAGCTCGAGATGCTGCTTCTGGTCCTCGCCGACCGGCACATGGGTGGCGCGATAGAGCAGGATGTCGGCCGCCATCAGCACGGGATAGTCGAACAGGCCGACGGAGGCATTCTCGCGGTCCTTGCCGGCCTTCTCCTTGAACTGGGTCATGCGGCCGAGCCAGCCCATGCGCGCGACGCAGTTGAAGATCCAGGCGAGCTCGGCATGGCCGGAGACCTGGCTCTGGTTGAACACGATGTGCTTCTTGGGATCGATGCCGCTCGCGATGAATGCCGCGGTCACCTCGCGGGTGTTGCGCGCGAGCTCGGCCGGCCCGCCCCAGACGTCCACCCCCTGCGTGATCGCGTGCATGTCGACGACGCAATAGATGCAGTTGTGGGTTTCCTGCATCTTCACGAAGTTGACGATGGCGCCGAGGTAATTGCCGAGATGCAGATTGCCCGTCGGCTGGACGCCCGAAAAGACCCGTTCAACGAATGGCATGGTAAGCCTTCCCATAGGTATTCGGCCGTCGTTTCCAACAGCGGCGCTGCCCCGTCAAGGGCAATTCGCAAGCGCAGCCCGTTCAGGCGGGCCGCTTCAAGGCGGCAGCCGCCTCGCGCCACGAGGCCGCGCCCAGGATCTGCAGCAGCAGGCCATAGACCGCGATGCCGGCCCCGATCTGCAGGCCCAGCACGACGAAGCGGATGAAGCCATGCGCGTCTGAAGGCACAAGGCCCGTGGTCAGCCAGAGCAGGGCGCCCATGGCGGCTGCGGCGAGCACGATCCGCGGCAGCCGGTTGCGGGCAGCAGTGTGGACCGAGAAGCCGAACTCCCTGGTGCCCTTCCGAAGCAGCGAGAGCGCGCCGCTCCAGGCGCCGGCCGCGATGCTCGCCGCGATCCCGCTGGCGCCAAAGAAATGGCCGAGCAGCACGGCAAGCACGACCGCGACCACAATGCCTATGGCGGTGGCCCTGAGCGGCGTCATCGTGTCGCTGCGGGCATAGAAGGCCGGCGACAGCGCCTTGATCAGCACATGGGCCGGCAGACCCAGTGCCAGCCACATCAGCGCGTGCGCGGTCGTCATGCTGTCCTCGGCGCCGAAAGCGCCATGCTCGAACAACAGCCGCACGATCGGCTCGGCCAGCACGATCAGGCCGAGCGTGGCGGGGAGTGCCAGCCCCGTCGCAAGCTCCAGCGCGCGCGATTGTGCATGCGCCACCGTATCACGGTCGCCACCACTCACCGCGCGCGTCAGCTCCGGCACCAGCACGGTGCCCATGGCGACGCCGACGATGCCGAGCGGCAGCTCGATCAGGCGGTTGGCGAAATAGAGCCAGGACACCGCGGACGGCGTCGCCGATGCGATGATCGCGCCCGCGACCATCAGCCATTGCGGTCCCGAGCTTGCGATCATGCCGGGGATCGCCTTGGCGAAGAAGCTGCGCATCTCCTTGTCGAAACTGACGCGCAGAGGCGTGGCAAGGCGCGCACTGCGCTGCGACAGCAGCATCAGGAGTTGCAGCAAGCCGGCGATGCCAACGGTGGCCGCCAGCAGCCACGCAGCGAAGCCGGCGTCGGCGTGCCAGACCAGGAGCAAAGCGATCGCGGCGATCAGCGCGATGTTGAACAGCAGCGGCGAGAACGCGGTGAGCGCAAATCGCCCTTGTGCATTCAGCAGGCCCATCAGCACGGTGACGGGACCGGCGAAGGCGAGATAAGGCAGCATCAGCCGCGCGTTCTGGACCGCGAGATCGAGCGTGCCGGTACCGAGAAAGCCGGGCGCGATGACCGTCATGGTCAGCGGCATCAGCAGGGCAATGCCGAGCGAGATCGCAATCAGCGCCGCACTGACCGTGCCGAGCACGCGTCCGGCGAACGCCGCCGCAGCCGCCGGGCCGTCGCGGTCACGGATGCGCAGCCAGGCCGGGATCAGCGCCGCGTTCAGCGCGCCTTCGCTGAGCAGGCGGCGCACCACATTGACCAGCTGGAAGGCGGCCAGGAATGCATCCGCCACGGCGCCGGTGCCAAGCAGCGCCGCGATCAGGGAATCGCGGGCAAAGCCCAGCAGCCGCGAGGCCAGTGTTCCCGTCGAGACGGTCAGGAAGGAGCGGATCATCGGCTCTTTATCATACCGTTGCTTGCTCGCGCAGGCCCGGTCGTGATAGGCCGCGAGCCAGATTTCGGGATGACAGGAAGCGGATTTCCGCAGGGTTCGCAATCCGCCAAACAGGATCAAGGTGAATGGCTGACGTGAAATATGACGTTCTCGGTATCGGCAACGCGCTGTTCGACGTGCTGGTCAGGACCGACGAGGCCTTTTTGGGCAAGCATGGCATGACCAAGGGCAGCATGTCCCTGATCGACGAGGCGCGGGCGGCTGCCATCTACAAGGACATGGGGCCGGCCACGGAAGTCTCGGGGGGATCTGCCGCCAACACCATCGTCGGCATCGGCAGCTTGGGGGCACGTGCCGCCTATGTCGGCAAGGTCAAGGATGACCAGATCGGCAAGCTCTATGTCCATGACATCCGCGCTGCCGGCGTCGCCTTCAACACGCCCGCCGCGCAGGACGGCCCCGCCACCGGCTGCTCCTACATCCTGGTCACCGGTGACGGCGAGCGCACCATGAACACCTATCTCGGCGCCGCGCAGGATCTTTCGCCCGCCGACATCGATCCGGCCGAGATCGCCGGCGCCGGCATCGTCTATCTCGAGGGTTATCTCTGGGACCCCAAGAACGCCAAGGACGCCTTCGTCAAGGCGGCCAAGATCGCCCATGATGCCAAGCGCAAGGTGGCGCTGACGCTCTCGGATTCCTTCTGCGTCGATCGCTATCGCGACGAGTTTCTCGCGCTGATGCGCGACGGCACCGTCGACATCGTCTTTGCCAACGAATCCGAGCTGCATTCGCTCTACATGACCTCGGATTTCGACACCGCCCTGAAGCAGCTGCGCAACGACGTCAATCTCGGCGTGGTCACCCGCAGCGAGAAGGGCTGCGTCGTGGTGACACCGACCGACGCCGTCGCAGCCCCGGCCTCGCCGGTCACGAAACTGGTGGACACGACCGGCGCCGGCGATCTCTTCGCAGCGGGCTTCCTCTACGGCCTTTCACGTAACCTCGCGCACAAGCAGTGCGGCGAGCTCGGCGCGCTCGCGGCCGCCGAAGTGATCCAGCACATCGGTGCGCGTCCGCTTGTGTCGCTGAGGGAGCTGGCCCAGCAGCGCGGGCTGACGGTTTAGGGAAGTCGCGCACCAGCCTCGCTGTCATCGTCCGGCTCGACCGGGCGATCCAGTATTCCAGAGGCGGTTGTGATTGAATCGAGAAGCCGCAGTGTACTGGATTCCCCGCCTCCGCGGGGAATGACAGCGATTGCGTGGCAAAGTGTTCAGTCCCTCACGCCGTCTTCGCCGCCTTCAATCCCAGCCGCTGCTCCACCGCATCGCGCATCACGAATTTCTGGATCTTGCCCGTCACCGTCATCGGGAATTCATCGACGAACTCGACGTAGCGCGGGATCTTGTTGTGGGCGATCTGGCCGTCGCAGAAGGCGCGGACCTCCTCGGCCGTCAGCGTCTCGCCCGGCCTGACGCGGATCCAGGCGCAGAGCTCCTCGCCGTAGCGGGTGTCGGCCACGCCGAAGATCTGCACGTCCTGGATCTTGGGGTGACGGTACAAAAACTCCTCGATCTCGCGCGGGTAAAGGTTCTCGCCGCCGCGGATCACCATGTCCTTGATGCGGCCGACGATGTTGCAATAGCCGGCGGCATCGATGGTGGCGAGGTCGCCGGTGTGCATCCAGCCATTGGCGTCGAGCACGTCGGACGTTTTTTCCTTCTCCTCCCAATAGCCCAGCATGACGCTATAGCCGCGGGTGCAGAGCTCGCCGCGTTCGCCCCGCTTCACGATCCTGCCTTCGAGATCGACGACCTTGACCTCGACGTGCGGGTGAATGCGGCCGACCGTGGAGACGCGCCGTTCGAGCAGATCGTCAGTCGCGCTCTGGAAGCTCACCGGGCTGGTCTCGGTCATGCCATAGGCGATGGTGACCTCGCGCATGTTCATCTCGGTGTTGACGCGCTTCATCACCTCGATCGGGCAGGGCGCGCCGGCCATGATGCCGGTGCGCAGTGATTTCAAATTGAAATTCTTGAATTCGGGGTGATCGAGCTCCGCGATGAACATGGTCGGCACGCCATACAGCGCGGTGCATTTCTCCTGCTCGACCGCGCGCAGCGTCGCGAGCGGATCAAAGCCCTCGCCCGGGTAGACTATGGTTGTGCCGAGCGTGACCGAGGCGAGGTTGCCCATGACCATGCCGAAGCAATGATAGAGCGGCACCGGAATGCAGATGCGGTCCGCTTCCGTCAGGCGCATCGCGCGTCCCGTGAAATAGCCGTTGTTGAGGATGTTGTGGTGGGTCAGCGTGACGCCCTTCGGCGATCCCGTGGTGCCGCTGGTGAACTGGATGTTGACGGGGTCGTCGAACTGAAGCGCAGCACCGAGCGCGGCAAGTTGCTCGCGATGCTCCGCTTGGCCCATGCGCGCGACCTCCTCGAAAGGGATCGTACCTGAGGCCGCCGGGTCGCCGATCTGGATCACCATCCGCAAGGCCGGCAGTTGCGCCGCCTGCAACTGTCCGGGTTTGGCACGCGCCAACTCCGGCAACAGCGTGTTGAGCATCTCCATGTAATTGCTGGTCTTGAACGCGGTTGCGGTGACGATCGCCGCGCAGCTGACCTTCTTCAGCGCGAATTCCAGCTCGCTGAGCCGGTAGGCCGGATTGATCGTCACCAGGATCAGGCCGGCCTTGGCGGCGGCGAACTGGGTCAGCGTCCATTCCGGCCGGTTCAGCGACCAGATGCCGATCCGCTCCTCGCGTTCGAGCCCGAGGGCGAGAAAGCCGGCGGCGAGCGCATCGACCCGCTCGGCGAATTCTTTCCAGGTCCATCTGACGCCATGGCTGGGCGAGACCAGCGCCTCGCGATCGCCCCAGCGCCGCACGGCGCGGTCGAGGCTGCGGCCAATGGTGTCGCCGAGCAGCGGCGTGTCCGAGATGCCGCAAACGTAGCTGTCGGCTTTATCTGCCAGATCGTCCGCCAAGTTCGTCTCCTCAAAGCTGGTGCCTCGTGCCTGGCCGATGGCCTTGGGCACGAGGTTATCGATTGCGGCGAAGGCGCGCGACGCCGCGCACCTCATACTAAGTGGCTAGGCAGCCTTCTGCCCGCTCCCCGCATCAAGCCCGGCGTACACCCCGCGCTCGAAGCCCGCGAATGTCTCCAGGCACTTTCCATCCGCGAACGGCAGCAGCTGCATCAGGATCACCCCGGTGACGTCACGCGCCGGGTCGATCCAGTAATAGGTGTTGGCAAGGCCCGCCCAGGCGAGGCTGCCGGCGCTACGGCCTTCAGCCGTCTTGGCGGTGTTGATCATGAAGCTGAGGCCCCACTTCTTGACCTGCTCCGGATAGAGATCGACGTCGTTGGTGTACATCGGCGCAGCCGTCGTCATCTTGGTCATGTTGAGATCGCCCATCTGGTTCTGGCTCATCATGGCGATCGTATCGGCCTTCAGCACCTGGTTGCCGTTGCCGCTCCCCTTGTTCAGGATCATCTGGGTGAACTTGATGTAGTCGGCTGCGGTCGAATAGAGGCCGCCGCCACCCATGTGGAATTCCGGATTCTGCTCGAGCTCGAACGGGATCGATGCGAGCTGCCCGTCCTCGCCGCGCGCATGCATGCCGACGAGGCGCTTGCGCATGCTGTCGGTGATCTTGAACGCCGTGTCGCTCATGCCCAGCGGCGCGAAAAGATTGTCGCGCAGGTAGGCGTCCAGCCGCTTGCCGCTGACGGCTTCCACGGCCTTGCCGACGAAATCGATGTTGGTGCCGTATTCCCAGCGCGTGCCGGGATCGGTCATGACAGGCGTCTTCAGCGCCGCGTTCTGGCAGGTGGTGATCGCGGGAATGCCGTTCTTGTCGAGATAGACCGCCAGATCGCCGTTCCACATGTTGTAGCAGAAGCCGGCGGTGTGGGTCATCAGCTGGCGCAGCGTGATCGGCCCCTTCGCCGGCCGCAGCTTCGCCTCGCCCTTGGCATCGAAGCCCTCGAGCACTTGCGGATTGGCGAGATCGGGCAGCACGTCGCCGATCGGCGCGTCCAGCGACAGCTTGCCCTGCTCGACCAGCTGCATCGCGCCCGCCGATGTCACCGCTTTGGTCATCGAGGCGATCCAGAACACGCTGTCCGCTGTCATCGCGTCGGGCTTGGACAGGTCGCGCTTGCCGAACGCGCCCTGATACAGCACGTCGTTACCGCTGGCGGCGATGGCGACGACGCCGGGGATCTCCTTGGCGTCGCTCTTCTGACGCAGAATCTCATCGATCTCAGCTTTGCTTTGCATGGCGTTTCCTCGAGTTTGATTATTGTTGGCAGTGATCGATTGTCCTCCCGCACGCTCCGCGCGGCAAGCGCGTCCAGATGCCCGCTTCGGTCGCGATGTCGTGACTTGACGGTCGGTGCCTCACGCAGGACGACAAGCAGGCCGAACGGCAACACTCCGTCACAATCTGCGGTGGATGACCGCATCTCGCCGTGACCGTGAATGGGTGCTGGCGATATGATTCCTGTGTTTGAAGCACTTGAAACATTTTGTGCGTTGCGGCGTTCAGCACTCGGCCAATCGACGGCCGACGTTAAGACTTGATGCAAATTTGGCGGTCGCCGAGCGGCCGCGAGGGGGGACCTCAGATGATTTCGACCTGGAGCGAATGGAAGCGCTATCCCCGTCCCGGACGGGGCGAGAACCTGGAGGCGCCGATCTCGCCTGGGATCTACGAGGTGCGGATCGCCGGGACCGGCGCGCTCTATTCCTTCGGTGCAGTCGACAATCTGGCGCAGGCGCTGGCGCTGCTGCCGGTGGGCTCCAAGAACTGGTTCGGCCGCCGCAACCCGTCCGACGTTCCCGATCTCGAATACCGTACCTGCGCAACCTCGTCGAAGGCCGACGCCAAGGCCGCGGCCGAACGCATGATCGGTCGCCGCGAGACCTATATGAGCGGCGCGGCCTAAGGCCGCTGCCGGTTTAGCTCCCATCAGATGTGCGTTGTGGGACGGTGCATTGCGCGCTGCTTGTCCCTATATTCCGGCCGATCCGATCGCCCCAAAATGATCGTTCGAGGAGTAACGCCATGACCCCGCCCGCTGCCGCACGCGCCACGCAAGCCACCGCCACCCTCCGCGACCGGTTGAAAGACCCCTCGCTCCTGAAGGAGGCCTGCTACATCGACGGCACCTGGGTCGGCACGCCGGTCTTTGCCGTCAACAATCCCGCGACCGGCGTCGAGCTTGCAAAAGTGCCGCAGCTCGGTGCCGACGATACGACCAAGGCGGTCGAGGCCGCTCAGCGTGCCTTTCCGGCCTGGGCCAAGCACACCGCCAAGCAGCGCTCCAACATCCTGCGCAAATGGTTCGAGCTGATCATCGCCAACCGCGAGGATCTCGCGCTGATCCTGACCTCCGAGCAGGGCAAGCCGCTCTCGGAAGCGCTCGGCGAGGTCGATATCGGTGCGGCCTATATCGAGTTCTTCGCCGAGGAAGCGAGGCGCGTCTACGGCGAGACCATTCCGACGCAGCGGCCCGACGCGCGGCTGCTCGCGATCAAGCAGCCGATCGGCGTCTGCGGCGCGATCACGCCATGGAATTTCCCAAACTCGATGATCACCCGCAAGGTCTCCCCGGCGCTCGCCGCCGGTTGCACCGTGGTGCTCAAGCCCGCCAACGAGACGCCGCTGTCGGCGCTGGCGCTGGCCGTGCTTGCCGAGAAGGCCGGAATCCCCAAGGGCGTGCTCAACATCATCACCGGGGACGCCCCGCCGATCGGCAAGGTGCTGTGCGAGCATCCGGCAGTGCGCTTCGTCGGCTTCACCGGCTCGACCGCGGTCGGCAAGATCCTCTACCAGCAGGCCTCCGTCGGCGTGAAGCGGCTTGGCCTCGAGCTCGGCGGCAATGCGCCCTTCGTGGTGTTCGACGACGCCGATATCGACGCTGCGGTCGAAGGCGCCATCGTCTCGAAATATCGCAACATGGGCCAGACCTGCGTCTGCGCCAACCGCCTCTACGCCCAGGACAAGATCTACGACGAGTTCGTGCAGAAGCTGTCGAAGAAGGTCGCCGCGATGAAGATCGGTGACGGCACCGAGAGCGGCGTCACGCAGGGCCCGCTGATCAACCTGAAGGCGGTCGACAAGGTCGAGCGCCACATTGCTGATGCGGTGAAGCGCGGCGCCAAGGTCGTGACCGGCGGCAAGCGCAGCGAGCTCGGCCGCTCGTTCTTCGAACCCACCGTGCTGGCCGACGTCAAGTCGGACTCGCTGGTGTCGCAGGAGGAAACCTTCGGGCCACTCGCGCCGGTGATCCGCTTCAAGGACGAGGCCGACGTGGTCGCGATGTGCAATGCCTCGCCGTTTGGCCTGGCGTCGTATTTCTACTCCCGCGATCTCGGCCGCGTCTGGCGCGTCGCCGAAGCGCTGGAATCAGGCATGGTCGGCGTCAACACCGGTCTCATCACCACCGAAGTTGCGCCCTTCGGCGGCGTCAAGGAAAGCGGCCTGGGGCGCGAAGGCTCGCGTCACGGCATGGAAGAATATGTCGAGATCAAATACGTGATGATGGCTGGGATCTGACCGGCAATCGAGGCTCCCGCGCCGGCGATTGGACTCGCCGGCGCGAAGGCATCAGCGGCACACGTAGGCGCCGTTCACATAGACGCGGACGCATGCTGCGCCGGCAGCTGCCGCACCCACAGCCGCGCCACCGACGACCGCGCGCCGCGTGGTTCGGCGTGCAACGCCGGCAACGCTCGCGGGAGTTGCCGGCCGACCGACCCTGGCTTCGGCGCTTGAAACGCCGAACACGGTGCCGGCGTCGTTCGACCATTGGGTCGAGCCGAAAATTCCGCAGCCCAGAACGGCTGCAAAAAGTAGCGTTCGCTTGATGCCGACCAGCCTCATGGCAACCTCCCTCGTTGTTGTATCAAGCCGAGGTGATCAGCTTCCTTTTATCGTTGGCTCCCGGTTTGATCTGGATCAATGGAGTCGAGATCGCAGCCCAGATGGGGCCAAAGCGCCGCCCTAAGGACGACCTCCACTTAAATCCGAATTCTCTGCTCGTCGGACGGTTCCCGATCTGCGCTACGCTTGTCCGGGACGACAGCGAAGTGTGAATGACGGTCGACGTAGGAGGCGGGGCGTGCGGCAGTATCGCGCCTAGATCTTCAGCTCCGTGCCCGTCACCCGCCGATACGCCTCCAGATAGCGCTTGCTGGTCGCGTCCACCACGCTTGCCGGCAATGGCGGCGGCGGGGCGTCGCCGTTCCAGCGGCCGGCACGGCGCTCGACGTCGAGATGGTCGCGCAAGGGTTGCTTGTCGAAACTCGCCTGCGGCTGGCCGGGCTTGTAGGCATCGACCGCCCAGAAGCGCGAGGAATCCGGCGTCATGACTTCGTCGATCAGGATGATGCGGCCGTCCTTGTCCCGGCCGAATTCGAACTTGGTGTCGGCGATGATGATGCCCTGCTCGCGCGCCAGCTCCTCGCCGAGCGTGTAGATCGCGCGCGTCATGCTCTCCAGCGTGTAGGCGACCTCGTCGCCGACGACCTCGCGCATTTTCGCAATCGTGATGTTCTCGTCGTGGCCGGTCTCGGCCTTGGTCGCCGGGCTGAAGATCGAAGGCTCGAGCTTCTCGCTCTCGACGAGGCCGGCCTTCAGCTTCTCGCCCGCGAGCGTGCCGCTGGCAGCGTACTCCTTCCAGGCCGAGCCTGAGATATAGCCGCGGATCACGCACTCGATCGGGAATACGGTGGTGCGCTTGCACACCATGGCGCGGCCAAGGATCTCGGCGCGGTGCGGTTTCAGCGCCGGCACGGCCGCGATGATCTCGTCGGTATCGGCGCTGATCATATGATGCGGCACCACGCCTTCCAGCTTGCCGAACCAGAACGCGCTGATCTGCGTCAGCACCGCGCCCTTCATCGGGATGGTCTCGCCCATCACCACGTCAAAGGCGCTGATGCGGTCGGTGGTGACAAGCAGCAGGCGCTCGTCATCGACGGCGTAGATATCGCGCACCTTGCCGCGTCCGATCTTGGTCAGGGGCAGGTCGCTGGAGAGCATGGTGGTCATCGGCAAAGCTTTCGCGGACTTGGCTTTCAGGCGGGATATCCGGCCGCACTGGACAGCACGGCCGGCAACCGGGTTAGCCTATTCCGGCAGCGGAATGAACTCATGTTCCTGCGGAACTGCGGCGAAACGGCCGGTTTTCCAGTCCTGCTTGGCCTGCTCGATCCGCTCCTTGCTGGAGGACACGAAATTCCACCAGACGTGGCGCGGCCCCTCCAGCGCATCGCCGCCGAGAAACATCATCCGGGTCGCTTTCAGCGCCTTCACGGTGATGCGGTCGCCCGGGCGGAAGATCAGCAGTCGCGGCGCCTCGTAACGCTCGTTTGCGATCTCGACCTCGCCGTCGACGATATAGATCGCGCGCTCCTCATGATCGGGATCGAGCGGCACGCTCGCGCCGGCGGCGGCCGTGACCTCGGTGTAGAACCAGGGCGACACCATCGCCACAGGCGACGTGATGCCGAACGACGTGCCTGCGATCACCCGCGCGGTGAAATCGCGCTCGGAGATCATCGGCAAATCGCCGGCGCCGTAATGCTGGAACGACGGCGCGATCTCTTCCGATCCCGCCGGCAGCGCGATCCAGCTTTGCAGGCCCAGCATTTTCTGGCCCGAGGCGCGCTGCGCTTCGGGCGTGCGCTCGGAATGCGCGATGCCGCGCCCGGCAGTCATCAGGTTCATCGCACCGGGCGCGATCTCCTGGACGTTGCCCTCGCTGTCGCGATGCATGATCGCGCCATCGAACAGATAGGTGACGGTGGCAAGTCCGATATGCGGATGCGGCCGCACGTCCATGCCCTTGCCGGAGACGAACTGGACGGGGCCGAAATGGTCGAAGAAGATGAAGGGCCCGACCATCTGCCGCTTGCCATGCGGCAGCGCACGCCGCACCGCGAATCCGTCGCCGAGATCGCGCGTGCGCGGCACGATGACGAGATCGAGCGCATCGCAGGACATGGGATCGCCGAGCACGGGATCGTTCGAGGGTTGCCAGCTCATGGTGGATTCCTTCCGTATTAAGCGAGCGCGATCGTAGCAGGATTTGACGTCGCCGTCGCGACAAAGGCCGGGGGCCGTCGCCGGGGGCAATCGCTCCACATACTCCACTGTCATGCTCCGCGAAAGCGGTGCATCGAGCCGTAGGGTGGGCAAAGGCGCGCTAGCGCCGTGCCCACCATCTTTCTCTGATCGAGAAGAAGCGGTGGGCACGCTTCGCTTTGCCCACCCTACGATCTGTGAAACCGGGCGCTGACAGTTGTGAGTAAGGATGGTCCTTGAAAAAATAACGCCAACGAACGATGTTCGGCTGGTTCCAACCACTCCCGTTCGCCCCAGCCGATGACCCTTGCCGCAACCGAGCTCGCCTTCCGCGCTGCCAGCGTTGCGCTGCTACTGATGCTGGCGGCGTCGCTGTTGCACGACTTTCGCAACGTGCTGGCAGCCCGCCTCGGCGCCGCCTTCGCGCTCAGCTCGGCAGCGCATGCGGTGAGCTATTCGGTGGATGTCACCTCGCCGATCGCGCTCTGGCATGCACCGCTGATCGCGTTGTCGACTGGCACCATCGTAGTGTTCTGGCTGTTCACACGCTCCCTGTTCGACGACGAGTTTCGCCTCCGCTGGTGGCACGGATGGGTCTGGGCGCTGGTGACGGCCTTCAGCTTCGCGGGCTGCGTCTGGATTGCACCCAGCGGCCATGTGCGCTTCTCGGTGACGGTGGTCAATCTGATCGTGCTCGGTTTCATCGCCCTTGCGGTCGGGCAGATGATCGCCTCCTGGCCGGCTGACCTGGTCGAGCGCCGCCGCAGCGCTCGTGTCTTCGTCGTCTGTGCAATCGCGCTCTATGGCGGGCTGAACGCGGTGCTCCAGATCGCCGTCGTCGGCCACCACGTCGGCGATGTCGCCGAAACCATCAGTGCCGGCGTGCTCGCCTGCACCGTCGCGGCGATCGTCTATGCCATGATGCGCATCGATGGGGCGGATCTGTTTCCGGCCGCGGTGGCGCCCGCCCCGCCGGTTGTTTTCAGTCAGCCTGCGGTCGATGAATCCGCCGATCAAAAACTCATCGACGCCCTGATGCGGCTGATGGCGGACGAGCGGATCTATCGTCAGGAGAACATCACCATCGGCGTGCTGGCGGGTCGGCTGAAAATTCCGGAATACCGGCTGCGCCGGCTGATCAACCAGCGGCTCGGTTATCGCAACTTCAATGTGTTCCTGAACAATCACCGGATCGAGGAGGCCAAGGCGGCGCTCGCCGATCCCGCCCAGGCCGAGGTCCCCGTCATCACCATCGCGATGGATGCCGGCTTCCAGTCGCTCGGCCCGTTCAATCGCGCTTTCAAGGCGGTGACTGGGGTGACGCCGACGGAATATCGGCGGCTGAAGGTGAATGCGGCCTAGATTTTTAGACCTTTGAAATCGCGTAAGAATTCCGAAATCGACTAGCCTCGATCAGTTCGACGAGGTCGTTTTCCAAATCCGGCGAGCGCGTATCGCCCGCCTCCGGCCTGCTCTCCCGCACTCGCCCCAAAGCCGGAGAAAGCCCGTGACCCGCCGCCGCAAGATCATTCTGCTCACCACCACCATCGCCTGTGCCGGCCTCGCGCTCGGCGCCGCACGCGCCCGCGACGCGCCGAAGGTTGCGACCGGCTTCATCGCCCACACGCTCTGCTCGGAGATATTCGTCTCCGGCCTCGATCTCATGCGCGACCTCGCCGAGACCACCGACGCGATGCCGGGCGCGGGTCTGCTCACCTGGGCGATGGATCTTCGGGTCGATCGCACGCGCAAGGATGTCACGGTGTCCCTGTTCGGAATCGGCCGCAGCCATGCCGTCTATCGCGAGGGACTTGGTTGTACGCTCGAGCACGGGCAGGGGATCGCCGATGTCGCGTTGCCGCCTGACGACAGGCAGCCCGCGCTGCTCCCTGAGATCGCCGGCCCGGGGATCGTGCCGCCGCAGAGCGACGGCCTGGCAGCCGCGCTCGACCGCGCCTTCGCCGAGCCCGCGCAGCCGCCCTATCGTCACACCCGCGCGATCGTCGTGATGAAGGCCGGCCGCATCATTGCCGAGCGCTATGCCGACGGCATCGGGCCGGAGACGCAACTGCTCGGTTTCTCCATGACGAAGTCGGTGATGTCAGCGCTGACAGGCATTCTGGTGCGCCAGGGCAAGTTGAAGCTCGACGGTCCCGCACCCGTCGCTGCCTGGCAAAATCCGGATGATCCGCGTCATCCCATCACCGTCGATCAATTGCTGCGTCACACCGCAGGCATTGCGCTCGGAAGCTCGCTGGAGGCCTCGCTCGGCTCCGCGCTGGAACCGGTCAACACCATGAAATACGCCGAAGACGATATGGCCAGCTTTGCCGAGCGCGCGCCGCTTGCGACCGCGCCGGGCACGGCGTGGAATTATCACGACGGCAACTTCCTCGTCCTCGCGCATCTGCTGCGTGATGCCGCCGACGGCAAGCCTGCCGATGCGCTCCGCTTCGCACGCCGCGAATTGTTCGCGCCACTCGGCATGGTCAACGTCACGCTTCAGCTCGACGCTTCAGGCATGATCGAGGGCTCCGGCGAAATGCTGGCCTCTGCGCGCGACTGGGCGCGCTTCGGCCAGCTCTATCTCAACGACGGCATAGCCGGCGGCAAGCGTATCCTGCCCGAGGGCTGGGTGAATTATTCCGCGTCGGCCACGCCGCATGCCTGGGTCGGCATCGGCGCCGGCTTCTGGACCAACCAGGGCGACAGCATTGGTGCAAAGTTTCGCATCGCGCACGGCTGGCCGCGCGATGCCTTCTTCGCCAAGGGCACGATCGGGCAGTACGCGATCATGATCCCGTCGGAGAAGTTGGTGATCGTGAGGCTCGGTCGCTCACCGAACGGGCCGCTGGGGGCCGATGGCGTGTTCGATCTGGTGCGGGATGTGGTGGCCGCGACGCGCGAGAAGGGGAAGCTGGCGGGGGTGAATTGAAAGTAGAGCTTGGCGCTACTTCCCCTCTCTCCTTGTGGGAGAGGGTGGCTCGCCGCGTAGCGGCGAGACGGGTGAGGGGTCTCTCTCCGCACGCCTCTCATGCAGTTGATTGCGCGGAGACGTACCCCTCATCCGGCGCTTCGCGCCCCCTTCTCCCACAACAAGGGGAGAAGGGAAGGAAAGAGCCGTCGCTTCTACCGCCCCAGCTCCGTCGCCTTGGCCACGCGGTCGAATCGCTCCAGCGTCATGATCGCATCCGCGAATTTCTCCGCGCGCGCGTTCAGCACGGGGCGCGCCAGCGTCAGGAATTTCTGCTGCATGGCCTGCGCGTCCGGGAACGAATTCGGCTCGCCGGACGGGTCCGCATAGAGCCGCTCATGTACGCCATCGTCCGTCGTGATGCTGACGCGGGCGCCGAACGGATGGGTGCGGCCGATCTCGAGCCGGTCGTCCTGGACCACGTCAAACTTGTCGGCAAGTGCGTCGATGGCGGCGTCGCCGAGGCGGTTATAGTCGTCCCAGCCGAACGAACCCTGGTCGAGCGCGAGTGCGCCGGTGAAGAACATCGAGAACTGGCCGCCGACGATCGAGGTCGGATGACGCTTGGTGGCGGCATCGCCGGTCAAGGTGATGCCGTTCCGATGCAAACCGATCTCGACGCGCTTGACCTGGTCGGGCGTCAGATTGTGCTCGCGACGCATCGCGATCAGCGCGTCGATCGCGGCATGGGTATAGCGGCAGCTCGGATATGGCTTCACGCCGATCTTCATGGTCTCGTAGGTCTTGCCGAGTTCGGCGACCGCCTTGTCCGGATGTGCATCGTCGGTGTAGCCGGCGAGCAGGCCGTGCTTGCCCTCAACTGATTCCGTCGCGCCGACGAAATCGTTGCGCGCCAGCGTCGCGGCGATCACGCCGTTCATCGCGGCGGCGCCGACCTGGTAGCGCTTGTTCCAGGCGCCGTTGACCAAAAATTGCAGCGAGCCGGCGGCCTGGCTGCCGGAGACACCGAAGGCGGCGATGAGCTGCTGCTCGGACAGCCCGAACAGTTTGCCAGCGGCGGCCGCCGCGCCATAGGTGCCGGCGGTCGCGGTCGGGTGGAAGCCGCGCGCATAATGCGAGGTCGGGTCGAGTGCGTTGCCGAGCCGGCAGCAGACCTCATAGCCCGCGACGATCGCGGTCAGCACGTCGCGGCCCGATGCGCCGACCATCTCGCCGACGGCGAAGGCAGCCGGAACGACCGGCGCGCTCGGATGCAGCGAGGAATCCGCGTGGGTGTCGTCGAAGTCGAGGGAATGGCCGAGTGCGCCATTGAGCAGCGCCGCGACCGCGGGCGTCCAGGTCTTGGAGTCGCCGAACACGGTGGATTCGCCCTTGGTGTCGAGCGCCAGCGCCTCCAGCATTTTCAGCATCGACGGGGTCGACTCGGCCTCGCGCCTGGCCCGGATCGCGCTGCCGAGGAAGTCCAGCGTCAGCACCTTGGCGCGGTCCAGCACCTCGGCCGGAATATCCTGGTATTTCAGGTTGAAGACGTAGGCGGCGAGCGTTGCGGTTTCGTGGGCCATCGTGTTTCCTCGTTTTGGCGCGCAAGTTAGGCGGGCTGATTTGGCCTTTCAAGCGGCCTTGGGGCCGCGGGCATCAGCCATGCTTTTGCTTGGCCCGAGAAGATTGGGACGTCTGACGATGGCATTCGCAGGACAGGTGTGGGAGCGGATTAGGTCGCGGCGGACGCAGCTCGGGCTGGCGATCCGGGTCACGGTGGCCGCGACCGCGGCCTATGCGCTGGCCACCGCGCTGCATCTGCTATTGCCGCTTTGGGCGGTGCTGACCTCGCTGATCGTGACCCAGATGAGCGTCGGCCGCTCGTTGAAGGCGACGCGCGACTACATGCTCGGCACCATCGGCGGCGCCATCTATGGCGGCGCCATCGCGATCCTGATTCCTTATTCCAGCGAGGCAGGCCTGCTCGGCCTGCTGGTGCTCTCGGTCGCGCCGCTCGCCTTCATCGCCGCGATCAATCCGAGCCTCAGCGCCGCCACCGTGACCGCCGTGATCGTGCTCCTGGTTCCGACCATGCATCACTCCGATCCCATGACCTCGGCAATCGATCGCGTCAGCGAGGTCGCGGTCGGCGCCATTACGGGATTGCTGGTCTCGTTCCTGGTGCTGCCCTCGCGCGCGGTGCGGCAGATCCGTGCCAGCGCCGCGATCCTGCTCGAGCTGATCGCGGACGCGTTCACCGAGCTGCTCGCGGGCCTCACCCGCGGCCGCGACAACGACGCGCTGCACCGGATCCAGGACGGGATCGGCACCGCGATGGTTGGTCTCACTGCGATCGGCGCCGAAGCCGAGCGCGAGCGCGCCGCACGGCTGTCGAGCGGTCCGGACACCGGGCCGCTGCTGCGCACCGTCCTGCGCCTGCGCCATGACGTCGTGATGATCGGCCGCGCCACCGTGGTGCCGTTGCCGATCGAGGTGCAGACGCGGCTCGCAGCGCCGCTGACGGAAGTTTCGGCCGTGATCGCACGCTTCCTGCGGTCGGCCGCGGCGGCCTTGCGCGAAGGCGCCGGCGCGCCGCCGATCCATCCCGTCCATGTCGCGCTTCAGCACTACGCCGAAGCGGTCGCCGCCGTCCGCCACGACGGCCTGATCCGCGGTCAGCCCGGCGACACTGCCGAACGCTTCTTCGCACTCGGCTTCTCGCTGGAGCAGATGCACCAGAATCTCTGCGACCTTGATCGCGTCGTCGGCGAATGGTCGGAGGCCTCGGCCGACAAATCCCCGCGCGTGGCGGAGTGAGTTCGGGCGCGGCCTCGTCAACTCGGCTTTCGAGAAATGCGCACGTCGCGCGGCTTGGCCGTGATCTGCTGCCTGCGAGCCTGAGACGCTGCACGCGCTGGGTTCCATCGGGTCATGCTGCTGACGCAATCTCTGTCTTAGTCGGTGTGAAGCGAAAACACGACGTGAGACCACTCCGGTTCCCACGACGGTTCCGTAGCCAGGGGTTGGCTCGAATCCGCAAAACGATTGGCGCGAGTTCATGAACGCTTCTGCGTTCGCTTGACCACGCTTGCGGTTCTGGAACCGGACAATCTAAAAAATCACAGGACTTATGATGCTATTCCGCTCGAGCGCCGCAATTTGCGGCGCCCTGGTTGCGCTCGCCTTCTCTGTTGCCGTTGCTCGAAGTGAAACACGCGGGGATCACTCAAGTGACGTCGTCGATGCCGCCTCCGGCGATGCGATCGTTGGGGCTGCGTCCACATACAATCCGTTCAAGCCCGGCAAGGAGGAGGGCGGTCCGAAGACAGCCACCGGCGAGCGTTATGATCCCTCTGCCTGGACGGCTGCCATCAAGACGAGCTTGCGTCGCAAATTCGGTGGGGTTCAATTTGGCGCGAGGCCGAAATATGCCCTCGTCGAAGCCGTGGGCAAGAAGGTCATCGTCAAGATAAATGACGTGGGGCCACTAAGACCTGGCCGCATCATTGACCTCAATGAGCGGACGATGCGCCATTTCGATCCAAGCATGGACCTCGGGGTCATTCCCGATGTGAGAGTGAGTCCGCTTGCAGGGGACAATTGGACCCCGGGGCCGGTGGGCTGAACACGGCGGTGTTCGTCAATGTCGGTCCGGACGCTTCGTCAGCCCCTTGCCCTGCATGCGCCAGAGCAAGAGATCGATGCGGTCCTGGCCGAAGAACGGCTCGTTCTCGAATACGAAGGTCGGCACGCCCCAATGGCCGGAGGCGGCGTGATCCTTCTCGTTTCCGGCGATCACCTGCTCGTAGCGATCCGCGTCGGCGCTGATCGCTTCATCCATCGCGGCGAGGTCGAAGCCGGCGCTCTCGGCGGCGCGCGCGAGATGATCGCCTTCGTTCCAGCCCGCCACCGAGCCGTCCCACAGCACGCGCGCGATCGCGGAGGTGAATGCGAGCGAGCGTCCCTCGAGCTGCGCCATGGCGCCCAGGCGGGTCAGGCGGTGGATGTAGGGTTGCTCGGCCGCGACATCGAACGTCGTCTTGTCCTGCACGATCGGATCGGGCCGGGGAAAGCGAAACGGAATGCGCTCGTGCTGCGCCACGCGCGTGCTGTCGAGCACCACATAGCGAATGAAGTTCGGGCTGGCCTTTTTGAAGAAGCCGGGCACGCGGACCGCGAGCGGGTAAACCGGCCGCAGGTTCACGGCGAGATCGTAGTCTTCGACGAGCTTCAGCGTCTTCGGCAGCGCCAGATAGCTGAAAGGGCTGCGGAAGGAGAAGAACAGATCGACGGACAGCGTCATCGCGCCGGCTCCACGATGCGCCCCATCATGGCGCGGACGACGAGCTTGTGGAAGGGTGTGATGAGGGCGAGGTAGGTTCGGCCCAGAAGATTATGCGTCCGCACCAGCGTGGTCGAGGTCACCTGCCGGCTTGTGGCACCTCCTGCAACATCGACCACGATGCGGAAGTCGAGGTGGTAATCATCGAAACCCGCGACCAGACGCTCGGGCGTTTCGTCGACCACCGGAAACAGGCCGATCAATCCGTGCGGAGCCGGTGCGCCTTCGCCCGATGTCTTCAGCCCGAACGGCGTCACCAGAATGTTGCGCAGGCGCAGCAGCACGTCGATCCAGCGGGGCCCGTGCAGCACCATCCGGGTGCAGGCCTCGCGGGCATTCACCGTCGCTGCGCCGATCTCGACGCGAAACGCGTCGACGAATTGCGCGCCTGCCAGCAGCGTGATGGCATCGACCTCGGGCGTGACTTCGCGGACGGTCCCGTTCATCCCGCCAGTCTGCGCGTCAGCATCCGGAAGCGCAAGATCAAGAGCCCGGCATAAACGAACGTCCCGAGCGAAAACCCGACCCAGACGCCGACGGCGCCGAGCCCGACGTTGAAGGCCAGTACCCAGGCGATGGGAAAGGCGATGCCCCAGTAGCCGATTGCCGCGAACAGCAGCGTCATTCTCGTATCGTTGATGCCGCGCAGCGCGCCGCCCATGATGGTCTGCAGGCCGTCGGCGATGAAGAAGGTGGCTCCGACCAGCAGCAGCGTTGCGGTCAGCTCGATGGTGGCCGCGCTCGCCTCGCCGCTGCCGAAGAACAGCCGGCCCAGCTGATAGCGGCCGAGGATGATGGCGATCGTCAGGGCGGAGACGAGCGCCATGCCGAGCACGGCGGCGACGAGCCCGGCGCGCTTCACCGCCGCCGGCTCGCCGCGGCCGAAGGCATGGCCGACCCGCACGGTGGCCGCCATGCCGATGCCGAGCGGCACCATGAACAGCACGGCGGTGATCTGCAGCGCGATCTGATGCGCGGCAATCGCGGCGGTCGAGATCAACCCCATCAGCAGTGCTGCCGAGGAGAACAGGCCATATTCCAGCAGCAGCGAAAACGAGATCGGCGCGCCGATCGCAATCAGCTGGCGCATCAGGGGCCAATCGATCCGCCATAGGCGGGCGAGCGGGCGGTAGTCCGAAAACGGCTTGCACAGCCCTGCGATGGCGAGCACGGCGAAGAACGTGCCGAGATTGACGATCGTGGTCGCAAGTCCGGCGCCGAACAGGCCGAGCTCCGGCAGGCCGAACAGGCCGTGGATCAGGGCATAGACCAGCGCGGCATTGACCGGAATCGCCGCGAGCGTGATCCACAGCGGCGGCTGCGGCCGGTTCACTGCGCTCATCATGCTGCGCAGCGCGATGAAGCCGAGCGCCGGCGCGATGCCCCAGGCCAGGCCGTTGAGGTAGCGCTGGGCCAGCGCGGCCGATTGCGGCGCCTGTCCGAGCGCGAGCAGGATCCGCTCACCATAGAGCGGCGAGGCCATCATCGGCAGCGAGATCAGCAGCGCGACCCACAGGCCGACGCGCAAGGAGCGGCGGATCAGCCTGACATCGCCGGCGCCGAATGCCTGCGCGGCCAGCGGCGACACCGCAGCCATCAATCCGAGCCCGAAGGTGAAGCTGACGAAATAGACCGTGTGCGCCAGCGCCGCCGCGGCCACCGCATCCTCGCCAAGCCGTCCGATCAGCGCGAGATCGGTCGTGATCATCGCGATCTGCCCGAGCTGCGTCAGCATCATCGGCACGGCCAGCCGCAGCGTCTCGACGAATTCTTCGGCGAGATGGTTTTGCGGCACGCCGGCTTGCGGCTGCGATCGATGTTGCACGGTGTCGAGCATGGCGCGCTCAATAGCACGGCCGCGCGACGAAAACATGGCCCGTGAGAACGAGACGTGAGGTGCTCTATCCGCTAGCTCGGTCTCGTAGGGTGGGCAAAGGCGCGTTTGCGCCGCGCCCACCACCTCGTCAATATTGCAACAGAAGCGTGGGCACGCTTCGCTTTGCCCACCCTACGATACTGTGGTTGGGATGAGGGCGAACCTCAGCCCTTCCGCTCCGGCACGCGCGTGATCTTCGCCCCCAGCGCGTTCAGCCTTTCCTCGATGCGCTCATAGCCGCGCTCGATCTGGTCGGCGTTGTTGATGGTGGAGGTGCCCTGGGCGCACACCGCGGCCAGCAGCATCGCCATGCCGGCGCGGATGTCGGGCGAGGTCATCGTCGCGCCGTGCAGGCGGCTGGGCCCTGCGATGATGGCGCGGTGCGGGTCGCACAGCACGATGCGCGCGCCCATTGCGATCAGCTTGTCGACGAAGAACATCCTGGATTCGAACATCTTCTCGAACATCAGGATCACGCCCTCGCATTGCGTGGCGGTGACGATCGCGATCGACATCAGATCGGCCGGGAAGGCCGGCCAGGGCTGGTCTTCCAGCTTCGGCACGTGGCCGCCGAAATCGTCCTGGATCTTCAGCGTCTGGTTCGCCGGCACGATCAGGTCGTCGCCCTCGACGCGGCAGACGATGCCGAGCCGCTCGAAACCCATGCGGATCGAGCGCAGATGCTCGACGCCGGCGCGCGTGATGCGAAGCGGCGAGCGCGTCACGGCGGCAAGCCCGATCAGCGAGCCGACCTCGATATGGTCGGGCTGGATCCGATAGGTCGCTTCTCCCAGCGTTGCCGGCCCATGAATGATCATGGTGTTGGTGCCGATGCCCTCGATCTTCGCACCGAGCGCGACCAGGAAGTTGGCGAGATCCTGCACATGCGGCTCGGAGGCCGCGTTGCGCAAATGGGTGACGCCGTCGGCGGCAACCGCCGCCACCAGCGCGTTCTCCGTCGCGGTGACGCTCGGCTCGTCCAGGAACACGTCCGCGCCGGCAAGCTTGGGCGCGCGGAATTCGAGCCGGTCGGTCGCGGTGACCCTGGCGCCGAGCTGCTCCAGCGCCAGCACATGGGTGTCCAGGCGGCGGCGGCCGATGACGTCGCCGCCGGGCGGCGGCAGCATCACCTCGCCGCAGCGCGCCAGCAGGGGGCCCGCGAGCAGGATCGAGGCGCGGATGCGCACGCACAGCTCAGGGTCGAGATCGGCGGCGCGGATGCTCTTGGCATGGATGTGAAGCGTGTTGCGCCCGGTCCATTCCGCCGCCGCGCCGACCGAGCGGATCAGCTCGACCAGCGTCTCGGTGTCGCGGATGCGCGGCACATTCCCCAGCGTCACCGGATGCTCGGTGAGCAGCGCCGCGGCGATGATCGGCAGCGCCGAATTCTTGTTGCCGGACGGCTCGATCGAGCCCGAGAGCCGGTGACCGCCCTCGACGATGTATTGGATGGGCGCCACGGGGTTCTCGCTGTCTTGTTGGGTGGGCGGGCCTGTTTCGGGCGGAAACTACAAAGAATTGAGCAGGGGAGCAATTCCGCACTTGTTGCGGCGGAAGGCCACTCGGCGGCCGAGGAAACCCGTCGGACCCGCGTTTAGAACAGACCGATAACATTCGCCACCACATAAAGGATGACGATCAGCATCAGCACGCCCATGGCCAGGAAGGAGATTTCGACGGCAATGGCGCCGGCCCCAAGCGCGGCCGCGACGCCGGCCAGCAGCCGCTCTTCGCGAAACACCAGCGCGAGGACCGAGAGCAGGATGGCAAGCAGGCCGAGCGAGATCGCAGCGATCGAGGACGCCTCCCTCAATTGGCTCCCCGTCGACTTCTCCCGCGGCGGGGCCTGGTACTCGACGCCCTTGACGCGAGCGATCAGGCGATCCTTCAGTCGATGGCCGGTGTCGACGATCACTTTGTCCGCCGGCGGTGGCGGGTAGATCGCAGGTATGACCCAATGCGGCAACACGGCCGCGATCAGCGCCAGCACGCCGACGATGCTACCGATCACGCCGAGACGGCGGGATGGCGCGGCGGAACTGGTCGTTGCAGAGGCGGTCATGGCGTGACACTTCCCGGCCGGAATTGGCCTTGTGGGTCGGTTCAGGGAGCTGCGGTGGACAAGCGAGAGAGGTCCGCCGCGCTTCAATTGCGGAACAAGTTGATGACGCCGCCCTCGCCTTTGACTTCGAAATACATCAGATCGATGTAGATCGCAGCGGCAAGAACCAGCGCTCGCTCATCTTCCGTCAGGCCGGGGTCTAGATATTCCACGAGAAAACTATCGCGGTCCGTAAACAGTTCGGAGGCAAGGCCGGACCATTTTTTCGCGACGCGCGCGTGCTCGTTCGCTCCACGCATGAACGGGAACGTCTACACGCGCCAAAATGGCGAACTGACCTCGAGCACCACTCTCCCCTGCGCATCGATCACATGGAATGTCTTGGTGAGAATCGAAAACTGACGCTCGATCGTTCCGATGAGCCGGCCGTCGCGCGAATGCAGTTCCAGACACTGAAAGAACCAGCGGAAGGGATGAACCCCGCGCATGACCGTCTGTCGGGTGTTGTCGAAAAAATGGATCTCGAAAGAGCGCCAATGTCCAAATACTTGGCGCCCCAAGAAGCCGAGAAGTCCCTTTTGCTGTTCAGCCGCATAGAGCAGATCGCGACCATTTTGATCGCAGATGCGGTACTTATTGCGGGTTTCCAAACCGAAGAGCTCGGCCAATTCGAAGGCCTGCTGCACGAACATTTGGCGCTGGCCAGCTAAAGTCGACAACATTCGTTCGGACCTCTTCCAGTGCCGGCTACGTCATTTTGTCGCGATGGCAGGTGGGGAGGTTCAGGTGGTGGTGTTGCGGTGAAGGTGGTGCGCTCCCTCTCCCGCTTGCGGGGGAGGGCTGGGGTGGGGGTGCTTCCGCAGCGGGATCGTCGAATTTACCGAGAATATCTCCGCGAGGAGAAAGCCCTCACCCGCCGCGCTCTGCGAGCGCGTCGGCCTCTCCCGCAAGCGGGAGTGGCGAAGCAAACCTCAAATATCGATCGTCGCGCTGAGCGAATGTTCCTGGATGAAGTCGCGGCGCGGTTCGACCACGTCGCCCATCAGCTTGGTGAAGATGTCGTCGGCCTCGTCGACCTCCTTGACCTTCACCTGCAGCAGCGAGCGCACGTCGGTGTCCAGCGTCGTCTCCCAGAGCTGCTCCGGGTTCATCTCGCCGAGACCTTTGTAGCGCTGCAGCGAGATGCCCTTGCGGCCGGCCTCGGTCACCGCCTCGAACAGGTCGACCGGGCCATGGACCATGTGCTCGGTATCCTTGCGCCGCAGCTTGCCGGAGCGGGCGTAGACGTCCTGCAGCTTCGTCGTGTACTCGTCGAGCTTGCGGGCTTCGGCCGAGCCCAGGAAGGCATCGTCGATCACAGCGGCTTCCTTGACGCCGCGCACGGTGCGCTCGAACAGGAAGCCCTGGCCTTCCACGTATTGCCCGATCCAGCCGCGCTCGACCTCTTCGGCCTGATTGTCCAGCCGGCTCGCGATGTATTGGGCGGCGGCCGCGGCGTTCTCGGGATTGCCGTAGATCGATTTGTTCAGCACGCCGGTGATGGCGGCCTGCTCGATCACCTTGCGGTTATAGCGGCTGTGCAGGTTGCGCAGGATGCTGCGGACCACGCGGGCGTCCTCGACCAGCGAGCGCAAATCGCGGCCGGTGCGGTCGCCGCCGGTACCGGGAATGTAGACGCAGTCATCCAAGCCGGCGTCGATCAGATAGTCTTCCAGCGCCCGCTCGTCCTTCAGATACTGCTCGGACTTGCCGCGGGAAACCTTATAGAGCGGCGGCTGGGCGATGTAGAGATAGCCGCCGTCGATGATGTCGCGCATCTGCCGGTAGAAGAAGGTCAGCAGCAGCGTGCGGATGTGGGCGCCGTCGACGTCGGCGTCCGTCATCACGATGATCTTGTGATAGCGCAGCTTCTCGACCGAGAATTCGTCGCTGATGCCGGTGCCGAGCGCGGTGATCAGCGTGCCGATCTGCTCCGACGACAGCATCTTGTCGGGGCGGACGCGTTCGACGTTGAGGATCTTGCCGCGCAGCGGCAGCACCGCCTGGAATTCGCGGTTGCGGCCCTGCTTGGCGCTGCCTCCTGCCGAGTCACCCTCGACGATGAAAAGCTCGGATTTGGCCGGATCCTTTTCCTGGCAGTCGGCGAGCTTGCCGGGCAGCGAGGAGACCGAGAGCGGGCTCTTGCGCGTCAGCTCGCGCGCTTTTCGCGCGGCCTCACGCGCGGCGGCGGCCTGGATCACCTTGCCGACGATCATCTTGGCTTCGCTCGGGTGCTCCTCGAACCAGGCCTGGAGCGCCTCGTTGAGGACGTTCTCGACCACGGGACGCACTTCCGAGGACACCAGCTTGTCCTTGGTCTGCGACGAGAATTTCGGATCGGGCACCTTCACCGACAGCACGGCGGTGAGGCCTTCGCGGCAATCGTCGCCGGTCAGCGCGATCTTTTCCTTTTTCGCATTGGCCTCGGCATAGCCGTTGACCTGGCGCGTCAGCGCGCCGCGGAAACCGGCCAGATGGGTGCCGCCGTCCCGCTGCGGGATGTTGTTGGTGAAGCACAGCACGTTCTCGTGGTAGCTGTCGTTCCACCACAACGCCGCCTCGACGCCGATGCCGTTGGCTTCCGCGCGCACCATGATCGGCGCCGGCACGATCGCCTTCTTGTTGCGGTCGAGATATTTGACGAATTCCTCGACGCCGCCGGAATAGTGCATCTCCTCGCGTTTCTCGACCGCATGACGCATGTCGGAGAGGGCGATGTTGACGCCGGAATTGAGGAAGGCGAGCTCGCGCAGCCGATGCTCGAGCGTCGCGAAATCATATTCGATGTTCTTGAAGGTCTCGGTCGAGGCGAGGAACGTCACCTCGGTGCCGCGCTTGCCCGGCGCGTCGCCGACCACCACCAGCGGTGCGACGGCATCGCCATGGGCGAACTCGATGTAGTGCTCCTTGTTGTCGCGCCAGATGCGCAAGCCGAGCTTGCTCGAGAGCGCGTTGACAACGGAGACGCCCACGCCGTGCAGGCCGCCGGAGACCTTGTAGGAGTTCTGGTCGAACTTTCCGCCGGCGTGCAGCTGGGTCATGATGACCTCGGCCGCCGAGATGCCTTCGCCCTTGTGGATGTCGACGGGGATGCCGCGCCCGTCGTCGCGCACGGTGACGGAATTGTCGGCATTGAGCACGACGTCGACGCGCGTGGCGTGGCCCGCCAGCGCCTCGTCGATCGCGTTGTCGACGACTTCGTAGACCATGTGGTGCAGGCCCGAGCCGTCGTCGGTGTCGCCGATATACATGCCCGGGCGCTTGCGGACGGCATCGAGACCCTTGAGCACGCGGATCGATTCCGCGCCGTAATCGCTCGCGGTGGAGGGCTCGTTTTCGGCAGCGGGCTGCCGAGCAGGTTCTGTCATGAGAGGCCTTCGAGATGTCGCCCGAATCAGCGGCGCAAAAGGCGCTGATTTGCGAGCTATTTGTGCCACGAAAGAGGGCCTGCGCCTAGCGCAAAGTATCTTCCGTCAACCCTTTGACTAAATGGGGTTTTTAGGCCGGTTTTCAAGGCGTTCGAAGGCCGATTCCGAGGCTGGCCAAAAGCCCGATTCGAGGCCTCTTTTGGGCCCGCTGAGGCGGGGTTTTTGCGGGCGCGCGCAGGCCTGTTCCGAGGCGGCGCCGTGGTGTTCCGGAAGAAGCCTGGGTTCAGTAGATCTGGTCCGACTTGCTGTCGTCACTCAACCTGAGGGACCAAGCCTCGCCTGCGGCCAAAGTGATGGTGTTGGTGTGCACCATGTGACCCGACACGCGTAGCGCGTAGGAGTACGTGCCGGGCGGCAGATCCAGCACTTGTGGATGGTTGACGCCGCCCGCGATCTCGATGGTCTGGTCGTTGATCGTGAGCGAGGCCACGTCAGGTACGAGATAGCCGAAGATCAGCCGCGCGTGTCCTGCTATCGGCAGGAAATTTGCCTTGGCCACGACCTCCGTATTTCGCTGCACGAGGTCGACCGTGGTCTCGCCCTTGGCGCGGTCGAGCGTCAGCATGCCCGGCCCTTTCGACGAGGCGAAGACGAGCAGCGCGTGATCGGCGGCGACCATCGCGCCATCAGGCTTCTCCTGCCAGCCGCGCTTTCCGAGTTCCGCGCGATAGAAGGCCAGTACGTCGCTGAGTTCTGCGGGCACATGGGCTTTGAGCTCGAGCCGGAACGGGATTTCGATGCCGGACGCGTGCGCGGTGCTGAAGCTTGCGTGACTGGCTCGCGTCGGCACGGGCATGTCGGCGTGGGAATCTGCTGCGGTAAGCGGCTCCTGCGAACAAGCTGCAAGAAGAGGGAGGCCGCACATCAATAGCCACCACCGTGCCGGGACCTTCGTCCCGCGCCTTACCGTCGTCATGCCTACTCTCCAGGAATGCCGCGATCTTCGCGCGATACAGCGGCTGCGACACCGTCGCCGCCGCCTCTCGACGACTAGTCGGCCCACGAACCGGACAGGTTCAACCTGGTCGTTACAGGCGCAAGCGGGGTCAATACATCTGCAACGGCAGTACGTCGCCGCTCGGCCCCACCAGCAGGCCCCAGGCGTCACCGGCAGCGACGGTGAGGGTCTCGGTGTGGGCCGGGCGCCCGGGCATGCGCAGGGCGTACTGGTAGGTGCCCGGCGGCAGGTCGAGCATCGGGCCTTTCGGCGATTGCGGACCGCCGGCGCCGGCCGCGATCTTCACCGTCTGCTTGTTGATGGTCAGCGAGGCTTCCTTCGCCCCGATATTGCCCAGCATTAGCCTGGCCTGGCCAGGCTTCGGCATGATGTCGGCCTTCACAGCGGCATCCGGATTCTTCTGCGCCAGGCTGACCCTGGTCTCGCCCTTGGTGCGGCCGAGCTTGAGCACGGCCGGGCCTTGCGGCGAGGTGAAGTCGATCTGCGCGCGTTCGGCGGACACGGTGGCGCCGTCGGCCTTTTCCTGCCACCCGAGCTTGGAAAGCTCGGCCCGGTAGAAGGCCAGGACATCGCCGAGCGGGGCAGGGATGCTGGCTGCCAGCTCGCGGCGGAACGGCATCTCGCTACCCGGCATTTTGGTGGTGGCGAGCGAGGTCGAGGACCGCTGCGTCGGCACGGGGAGCTGGGATTCAGGGTCGGGCTTGAGCGGCTCGGAGGATTTGGCCTGCACGTCCGCGGTGGCCGCCGGCTTCGCGGCGGCCATCACGAGCCCCGATCCGTCGGCGCGCACGCTCACCTTCGGACCCATCTGCATCACGGTCATCGAGATCGATTTGCCGCTCTTGGAGAATTCCATCACAGCCATGTTGGGCTGGTTGATGACGGAGGGCTGCTCCTTCCAGCCGGCGGGCTTGAGCGATACGCGATAGAACGCGGTGAGCGCCTTGACGCTCGAGGCGGAGGAGAATTCGAGATGGCCGTCGTCGCCCTCGAATTTCACGCCTTCGGCGTTTTCGGGCAGCGGCACCGGCGTGTTGCTGCCCGCGAGCGCAGTGAGTGGCGCATCCGACAGGGAGGCGGCCTGTGTCTTGCGCCTGGCCTCGTCGGCGGCAATGAGCTGCTGAGCCGCCCCCAAGGCATCGCCGAGAAATCTCTCGTCGGCCTCCTTCTTCGCCTTGGCCCGGGCCGCAAGTGCGGAGTCCTTCACCTGCGCGGTCAGGCTGATCATCGTGAAATCATATTTGCGGCCGAGCCGCAGCACGCCAGTTTCCTCGGCGTTGGAGATCTTGATCGCGACGTCGTCGCCGGGCGCGAGCGGCGCATTGCCACCTTCCTGCCAGCCACGCGCGGCGAACTCGCGGTGATAGAACGCGAGCACGGCGGGCAGCTCGGCCATCGCGGCGGCCGACATCTCGCGCTTGTTGGAGCTCGCGCTGCCGAGGCCTCTCGCCGATTTGGTCGGCTTCGGCCGCGGCAAGCCCGCCATGTCATCGTCGGCCTCGAGCTCTTGGGGCAGCGCGAACGGCGCCACCCGGATGTCGACATTGGTGCGGCCGTCGTCGCGTCGTGTCAGGGTCAGCATCACCGGCTTCTGATAGATGTGCGTCGCGTCGCGATCGGGGTGGTCGTAAAAGACGCGCACGCCGTTCGGGACGGTCCCGTCAAGATCGGCGTTCGGCCAGCGCGAGGACGTTTCAGGCGTGAGCTTGCGCCATCCCATGGCCGCCATGTCCTTCGCAAAGAACTCGGAGGTCGCCTCGAACGCACCGGGCGCGATGCAGCCGAGATAGGGTCGGGTCTCGTCGAACACGAGATCGGTCGCGCCGTCCGGGAACGGCACGTTCGCATAGATCCGGTTCGGCGTGTAGAACACGGCGGATTGGTCGGAGCGCCCGCGCGCCTGTGTGAAGGAGACGCGCAGCCCCTGCCGTCCTTTCTTGAAGGTCAGCGCGGCACTCTTCTCGTCCAGCGGATACACATAGGGCACCCAGCCGTCGGCGCTCAGCAGCTTCTTCGTGGCGTCGGACGTGGCGGCAAGGGCGGTCGGGACGGTGTAGATGACGCGATAGGTGTCGGGGCGCGAAGTATCCTCCACCGCGCCGTCCAGCCGCGGCAGCGTATGGACGTCGACGAAGCTGTCGTCTGCCGCGTCCGCGGGATACGACGTGCTCGCCATCGCGAGAACGCCGCAGGCAAGCAGCAGCCATCTTGCCGGGACTTGCGCCCCAAGCGGGATCATCCGCATCGTCAAACTCCTGGGTGTTGCGCGGGCCGTCGCCCTGCGCATGGGCAGGCTGCGACACCTCGGCGCGCGGCCTCAGACGAGAAGTCGCGATGGGAACCGGAGAGGTTCAACGGACGGCGTACGAGCGGCGTCATGGGCCTGATCAGGCAGGCATGGCTCAATACAGCTGGAGCGGCGGCCAGGCGTCTCCGTCGCGTCCGATCGTGAGCTCCCAGGCATCGCCGGCGGCAAGGGTGAGGACGTTCGTGGTGGCTGAATGGTCTGGCCCGCTCAGTTCGTAGGAATACTTGCCGGGCGCAAGGTCCAGCGATACCGCATTGGCGCCGGCAGCGCGCTTGACGGTTCGGGCGTTGATCGTGAGCGCCGCGTCCCTCCCGCTGATGTTGCTGAACACCAGTTTCGCCTGGCCGGGTTCGGGCATGATATTGGCCCGGGTCGCCGCATCGGCGTTCTTCTGCACGAGATGGATCGAGGTGCTGCTGTCCTTGCGGGCGAGCTGCAGCGCGGCCGGCCCCAGCGGGGAGGCGAAGGCGAGCTGGGCGTGATCGGTTGCGATCACCGCGCCATCGGTCTGTTCCTGCCAGCCAAGCTTTCCAAGCTCCGTGCGATAGAAGCTGAGGACGTCGCCGAGCTCTGCGGGCACGGTGGTTTCGAGCCTGGTGCGGAGCGGGGCTTCGACGCCGGGCATCACGGTGGTGTGGGTCCCTCGATAGAGGTAGCGGGTCGGCGCGGGCAGCCGCGCATCGGGATCCGGCGTGAGCGCCACTGAGAACAGCGGCGACAAATTCGATACCCAGGCGCCGGCGCTTGCCGCGAGCAGGCAGCTCGCGAACAGAGCGAGGCCGCACGCAAGAAGTTGCCATCGCGCTGGAGCTGTCGCCCCATGCCTTACCGTCGTCATGCCTATGCTCCAAGCATCGCGTGTGTGTGAAATACTGCGCGATTGCACAACGGCGACATCGTCGGCGCCGCTTCAGACAGCTAGTCGCTGATGGAACAGGGCGGGTTCAACCCGGAGGCCTAGCGTCGAGACGAGACCTGTCCGCTCTCGACGTCGAAGACTTCGCCTCCAGCGCCGATCTCGGTGAAGGCCGCCGGGTCCGCGCCGGTCAGCCACACTTGCGCGCCGAGCTTGCGCAGCTCGTCGAACAGCGCGGCGCGCCTGCTAGGATCGAGATGGGCGACGACCTCGTCGAGCAGCAGCAGCGGCACGATGCCGGTCATCTCGGCGACCAGGCTCGCATGCGCCAGCACGAGACCAATCAGCAGCGCCTTCTGCTCGCCTGTGGACGCATCACGCGCGGGCATGCTCTTCGGCGCATAGATCACCTGGAGATCGGTGAGATGCGGACCGTCGGTGGTGCGGCCGGCGATGGCATCGCGCGGCCGGTTGTCGCGCAGGATCTGGCGGTAGCGATCCTCGACCGACGTCGCCGTCTCAGTCAGCAGCGCGTTCTCCATCCAGCCGTCGAGCGCGATCTGCGCCGAGGGAAAGGCGGAGGCCTGCGCGCGCGCGTTGAGCATGCCGGTGAGCCTTGCTGCGGTCTGGCCGCGCGTCGCTGCGACCGCGACGGCAAGCTCCGCGGTCTCGCGCTCGATGGCGTCGCACCAATGGTCGTCGTAATTGCGGGTTTCGAGCAGGCGGTTGCGCGAGCGCAGCGAGCGCTCCAGCGCGTTGATGCGGCTCGAATGCTCATTGTCGATCGCCAGCACCAGGCGGTCGAAGAAACGCCGCCGCTCCGAGCCCGCGCCCATGAACAGCCCGTCCATCGCCGGCGTCAGCCACACCATGCGGATATGGTCGCCGAAGGCCGTCGCGGACCCCACCGGCTCGCGGTCGATGCGGCAGCGCCGGCTCACCGCGCTGTCGGGCCGCGGCGCATCGATGCCGGTGCCGAGCGTGGCCAGCCCCAGCGCGCCCTCGACCTGCGCCGAGACGGCCCAGGATCCGTCGCCCTGGTTGTCGGCGACGTCTTCCAGCGTCGCCCGCCGCAAGCCGCGCCCGGGCGACAGAAACGAGATCGCCTCGATGCAATTGGTCTTGCCCGCCCCGTTCGGCCCGACCAGCGCCACCATGTCAGCCGCCGTCTCGAGCCCCGCCGCCCGATAATTGCGAAAATGCGTCAGCGTCAGGCGATGAATGCGGGAGGGGGTCATCAGTTATTCGATCTGGCGCGATTCTTCCCCTCTCCCCTTGTGGGAGAGGGTGGCGCCTCACGCAGTGAGGCGACGGGTGAGGGGTATCTTACCGCCCGGCAAGCTTTGCAAGGATATCCTCTAATACAGAAGCGGGCTGCTGTAGCACGTCGTTGTTCCAGTAGCGCAATGTCCAAAACCCTTCGGCAGCAAGCGTCGCCTCTCGCGTCGCGTCACGTTGTGATTCTACGTGCTGGCTACCGTCGATCTCGATCACAAGGCGCTTTTCGAAACAGACAAAATCGAGAATGTAGTTTTTGAATGGTACCTGTCGGCGAAACTTGAAAGTGGAGACCCGACGATCCCTCAGCAAGCGCCACATTGCGGTTTCAGCATCGGTTGGTTCGTGCCGCATGTTCTTCGCGAATTGGCGGAGACGCTTGGCGACTGGCCGATGGGATGGCTCCTGCGGCACGAACCCCTCACCCGACTGAGTGTGTATCCGCCACCGGAGCTGCCCTCTCCCACAAGGGGAGAGGGCACAACAACGTGCGTCGCGCTTGTGGCGACAGGATAGGCTGTAGCTTCAGCCTCTTCCCTCGTAGGAGAGGGTGGCTTCGCGCACCGAAGCCGGGCGAGGGGTTGTCTCCGCGTACAAGGTATCGCGAGAGGGGGAGCACGTCCCTCACACCCGCATCGGCATCAGCACATACAGCGCGCTCTTGTCGTCGCGGTCTTGGACCAGGGTCGGGGAGCCGGGATCGGCGAGCCTGAGTGTTGCGACGTCGCCTTCGATCTGGGCGGCGATGTCGAGCAAATAGCGCGAGTTGAAGCCGATATCGAGGGCGTCGGAGGCGTATTCGACTTCCAGCTCTTCGGTGGCGCTGCCGGAATCCGGATTGGTCACCGACAGCACCAGCTTGCCCGGTGACAGCGACAACTTCACCGCCCGGCCGCGCTCGCTCGAGATCGTCGAGACGCGGTCAACCGCGTTCTCGAAATCCTTCTTGTCGACGACGAGCTCCTTGTCGTTGCCCTGCGGGATGACGCGGCCGTAGTCGGGGAAGGTGCCGTCGATCAGTTTCGAGGTCAGCACGACATTGCCGATCGTAAAGCGGATTTTTGCCTGCGACAGCTCGATCGTCATCTCGGCGTCGGTGTCCTCGATCAGGCGCTGCACCTCACCGACGGTCTTGCGCGGCACGATCACGCCGGGCATGCCCTCGGCGCCCTTGGGCTGCACCAAATCGAGCTGGGCGAGGCGGTGACCGTCGGTGGCGACGCCGCGTAAGGTCGCGGCCTTGGGCGTGCCGGCGGCGTGCAGGTAGATGCCGTTGAGATAATAACGGGTCTCCTCGGTGGAGATCGCGAACTGGGTGCGGTCGATCAGCCGCTTGACGTCCTTGGCGGCGAGCGAGAACGAGTGCGACATGTCGCCGGCGGCCAGATCCGGGAAATCATTCTCCGGCAGGGTCTGCAGCGTGAAGCGCGAGCGGCCGGCGCGGATCGCCAGCACGGCGCGGTCGCCGTCGGCCTCCAGCACGATCTGCGAGCCGTCCGGCAGCTTGCGCACGATGTCGTAGAACATGTGCGCCGGCACGGTGGTGGAGCCCGCGGTCGCGGTTTCCGCCGGCAGCGTCTCCGTCACCTCGAGGTCGAGGTCGGTCGCTTTCAGCGACAATTTGGCGTTCTCGGCCCGGACCAGCACGTTGCCGAGGATCGGAATCGTGTTGCGGCGCTCGACCACGCGGTGGACGTGGCCCAGTGACTTCAGGAGTTGCGCGCGTTCGACCGTAACCTTCATTGCACTACTCGCCCGATCCCCAAATGAAGAAGCCGGGCGGTCGAAAAGCCCCGCCGCGGCACCGATGACCCCGGCAGGTCAGGGCCATCCAACCGATATGACCAAAGCCGCCAGGGTCGCGCAAGGTGGCTCGGATGGCCCCCGGATTCAAGGGATCGGGGGCCAGTTCCGCACGATTCCCACGATTTACCGCCCAAACGAAAGCCGCCGCCCAGGCATGGCCGGGGCGGCGGGAGAATGGCAGGAGCGCCTTAGGCGTTTATTCCTGAAGCTGGCGCTTCAGCGACTCCACTTCCTCTGACAGTGCGGTGTCCTTGGAGACCAGGGACTCGATCTTGCGCACGGCGTGCAGCACCGTGGTGTGGTCGCGCCCGCCGAAGCGGCGGCCGATCTCGGGGAGCGAGCGCAGGGTCAGCGTCTTGGCGAGATACATCGCCACCTGGCGCGGGCGCACCACATTGGCGGTGCGGCGGGAGGAGAGCAGGTCGGAGCGGCTGACATTATACTGCCGCGCCACCACGCGCTGGATGTCCTCGATCTTGATCCGCTTCGGCTCCTGCGGCCGGACCAGGTCGCGCACCTCGTGCTCGGCCATCTCCAGCGTCACCGGCCGGTTGTTGAGCTTCGAGTGCGCCAGCAGGCGGTTGATCGCGCCTTCGAGGTCGCGGCCATTATGGGTGATGGTGCGCGCCAGATAATGCAGCACCTCCTCCGGCACCTCGAAGGTCGCATGATGGGCGCGGGCCGCGGCGACGCGCGACTTGAGGATGCCGTGGCGCAGCTCTTCGCCGAGCGAGCCCATCTCGACCACGAGGCCGCCGGCGAGCCGCGAGCGGACGCGGTCGTCGAGGCTTTCAAGATCGGACGGCGGCCGGTCGGCCGCGATCACGACCTGGCGGCCGGCGTCGATCAGCGCGTTCAGCGTGTGGCAGAACTCGGCCTGGGTCGACTTGCCCTGCAGGAACTGCAGATCGTCGATCACCAGCACGTCGATGCCGCGCAGCGCTTCCTTGAAGGCCAGCGCCGTCTGCGTCTTCAACGCGGCGACGAAGCCGTACATGAATTTCTCTGCGGTGAGATACAGCACCTTGCGCTCGTTGCCGGAATTGCCGGCCCAGGTCACCGCCTGGAGCAGGTGCGTCTTGCCGAGGCCGACGCCGGCATGGATGTAGAGCGGGTTGAACATCACGGGGTCGCCGCGGCGACCTTCGGCGACCTGGCGCGCGGCCGCATGCGCCAGCGTGTTGGAACGGCCGACGACGAAGCTCGCGAAGGTCAGGCGCGGATCGAGCGGCGAGCCGCCGAGCGCATCATGATTGGCCGACACCGGCGCGGTCGCGGTCGAGCGCAGCTCCGGCGTGGGCGTGCGTCGCGTCTCGACCGGCGCGGGGGCTTCCTTCGGCTGTATCACCGGGCGCACGGCCGAACGCACCGTGAGGTCGATGCGATGCACTTCCGGCATCTCGGCCTGCCAGCACGACAGCACGCGCTCGGCATAATGAGCCTGAATCCAGCTCTTCAGGAACCGGGTCGGCACCGAGAGCCGCACGCTCTCCTCCTGCACGCCTTCCAGATCCATGCGCGCAAACCAGCTCGTGTAAACGTCTTCGCCAACGCTCGAGCGCAGCCGACCCTTCACGCGTGACCAGCGATCCTGTTCCATTGTCATCGTCAGAAAACTTCTCTTGAGAGATAAGGTTGCGTGGTGAGCGCCAAGCAGGGTTTCCTGTCATGGCGCGACCTCAAGCGAGTCCATCGTCAGGCATAGCTCGACCGTTCGGCGCAAACGCCGCAGGTCAGATCAGCGATGTCGGAGATGGAGAGTTCGCGAGGTCAGCGCGTACTCGACGCGCTCTCGCATGTGGGAGGCTGAACGCAGGACGGATCGGAGACGGCATCGTTGAACGATGGAACTTGAGTCAATACCGCGTTGAATCCGTAGGACATGATACCTCCCCGTCCTGCCGTGATCGCTCACGACAAGGTCCTGCTTCTGAAGACACCCGCGACGAAAATCGCTGATGACCTGCCCGTCTGCACTGCTCGTCCGCTCGGCTTCGCCTTCGCTCGTGTCGGGGTAACTTTGCGATGTCCGTGCGCCTCGCGAGGGATACGCAAGATCCCGCTTGGAGACATTCAGACAAAGAGATACCATTCCCATATTGCTATGGGTTTTTGATCCGACATTCGCTTTTTGAAGCGTCGCCTACGTGCACACCGCCGCCGATTTGCACGCTCGCCCCGTTTCCTAAACCGCGCTGGTCTGAAGATCGTGGGCGCCGCTGACGACTTAAGGAATACACTATGCGGAAAGACTCGCAACGAAATTGATTCACACTTGAGGCGTCAAAAAACTTGACCTCGGTTAACGCCGCGCGGGAGTTGTTCACAGGCTCGGAAGCAAGTTTTTGGATTCGTGCACAGAATCGAGAATGCCGGGCATCATGTGACAATTCTCCGTCACTGCTAAAAAAATTTTTACAAATTCGTCACGCGCCGGACGTGTCGGCGAATTTTTCAAATGCTTGCGGTCGCTATGTCGATAAGTGATTAGCGAGACATCGCTTTTTGAGTCTCGTTTCACAGGGTAACTCCAAGCCGTGCGCGTTCCGGTGAATCTACGGTGTGCAGAACTCTTGCGCGCGCGAATTCATCTTAGCCCCGCAGCACAGGGGTTTTTGCAACGCGGTGAAGTTTCCACTGTTGCAAGATATCGGCAGGTAGAACTACGGAACGAAGAATAGCGCAGGCGGTGCAAACCTTCCGATCGAAGATCGACTGTGGCGTGACCGGTTGCGTGAATATGACGGGCAACAAAAAAGCCCGGCGCGATGCCGGGCTGTTTGACGCATGCGATGTTCGATCGGATCGGCCGACCGATTGGTTCGCCGTTACCTGGCTCGTTACTTGGCGAGCTTGGCGATCTGCGCGGTGAGGCGCGAGACTTTGCGGCTGGCGTTGTTCTTGTGAATGATGTTGCGCTGGGCGGCGCGCATCAAGGCGGGCTCGGCATTCGCCAGCGCCTTCACGGCAGCGGCGCGGTCGCCGGTCGCGATGGCTTCTTCGACGTTACGCACGGCACCGCGCATCTGGGTGCGGCGCGACTTGTTGACGGCGGTGCGGCGGGCGATCTTGCGCGTCGCTTTCTTGGCGGAAGTGGTATTGGCCATGGTCTCAATATCCTTTGCGGGTACCGGTCGCGTCTTGGTCGGGTAGCGCCGGCTTGCTTGACCGCGGAATCGACGCTCGGATTTAGGGTGTTCGGTTGCTGGGCTGTCCCCGGAACATGAGGCCGCAAAGAGCTCTAAGCTCAAGGAGCCTGCAACTGCTCAAAGAACAGCGGCGGCAGGATTGCGCCCGCCGCCAGTTGGCGCCCTTATAGAGAGGGTCTTCGGCACCGTCAACGCTTTCCAGGCTGGAAAAGCGGCCTCCGGGGCCGTCCAGGGGCGTCGTAACGCCCTGAAGAGGTTGAATTTCTGCCGTCTCCCGGCTATTGGCTGGCGGCGTTTTGTCGGCTCCTCCGATCGGACGACCATATAAGGTGAGGCATGATCCGCGGTTTTTTCCGACTGATTGGGCTGTTGCTGCTCGCTGGCGGGTTCATCTTCATGGTCTATGACGGCGCCCGCTGGGTGGCCGACCAGACCCTCAGATTCACCCGGTTCGGCCAGTTCTGGAACGACATCAATCAGGCCAGCCAAGCGGCATTCCGCACCTGGGTCGAGGCCAAGGCGCCCTGGCTCTGGACCTCGGTGATCCGCCTGCTGCTGGATCAGCCGGTGTTCGCCGTCCTCGGCATTCTCGGCATCCTGCTGATGATCCTGTTCCGGCCGCGGAAACCGCTGATCGGCTATTCCCGGGATTGATCTTCCCCCCGGGATTGATCCTCAATTCCCGCCGGGATTGAGCGCTCGCCAGCCGCGCGACGTAACAAGGCTGCCCACGCCAGCGTAGATCCCTATATTCCCACCTGATCGCGAGCACGCCGCCTGAACATCTGGCTCGGGCGACGGACGGCTCGTCTGCGGAGATCCAATCATGCTGTTCATGCGCAAGACCACCGCGTTGCCGAGCGCAGCCGAGGCGCTGCCCGGCCGTGCGCAAGCCATTCCGACCGCGACCTTCCATTTCGTCAACGGCAGCAAGCTCAAGCCGCCTTATCCCGCCGGCCTCGAGCAGGCCGTGTTCGGGCTCGGCTGTTTCTGGGGCGCCGAGCGCAAGTTCTGGCAGCTCGGCGATGGCATCTACACCACCGCCGTCGGCTATGCCGGCGGCCACACGCCGAACCCGACCTATGAAGAGACCTGCTCGGGACGCACCGGTCACACCGAAGTGGTGCTGGTCGTGTTCGATCCGAACAGGATTTCCTACGAGACGCTGTTGAAGACGTTCTGGGAGAGCCACAACCCGACGCAGGGCATGCGTCAGGGCAACGATGTCGGCACGCAATATCGTAGCGCGATCTATACCACTTCCGATGCGCAGAAGAAGGCGGCCGATGAGTCGAAGGCGCTCTATCAGAAGGCGCTCGCCGCCAAGGGCCTCGGTGCCATCACCACCGAGATCGCGCCATCAGGCGAATTCTATTTCGCCGAGGACTATCATCAGCAATATCTGGCGAAGAATCCCGCCGGCTATTGCGGCTTAGGGGGCACCGGCGTGTCCTGCCCGATCGGCGTCGGTGTGAGCGCGTAAGCGGCACGGCGTATCTTGCTTACCCTCCCCTGGAGGGGAGGGTCGCTACGCATGCAGCGCAGCGGAATGCGTNGNGGGGTGGGGTGACAGTCTCGCCACATCCAGCAGCGCCCGAGTGGAGAGATCACCCCACCCCGCTCGCGCTTTGCGCGATCGACCCTCCCCCTCCAGGGGAGGGTGCGACGGTCACAGCCGCCCCGCTCAACGCTTTATTAACCATAACCGGTGCATCACTTAAGCCGTCTCGTTTCGAGGGATTGGTCCGGTGCCGGTTGCACGCGCGTTTCGATGGTCGATCTTGGCAGCGTCCCTGGCAGCGTCCGCCGCGCTGACCCTTGGCGGCTGCATGCAGACCGCCGGCCCCGTCGCGGTGATGCAGCCCCGCGCCGATCTCGATTCCATGGCCTATGGCCAGCCCTACAATGCGCCGCAACCGGTTGTCGTCGCCGACGGCGGCGGCGCCATCGGCGCGCTGCGCAATTCCTTTGCCTCTTCGCCCGCACCCATGCCGGTCGGTTACGCCGCGCCGATGGCGCCGGTGCGCTACGACGCCTCCTACCATCTCGACGCCGGCGACAAGCTCCGCGTCGTGGTCTACGGCCAGGAAGGTCTCACCAACAGCTACGCCATCGATGCGGGCGGCTCCATCACCATGCCGCTGATCGGCGCGGTGCCGGCCCGCGGCCGCACCACGGCGGGCCTTGCCGGCGAGATCGCCGCGCGCTTGCGCAATGGTTACATCCGCGAGCCCTCGGTCGCGGTCGAGATCGAGGCCTATCGCCCGTTCTTCATTCTCGGCGAAGTCACCGCGCCCGGCCAATATCCGTACGTGCCGAACATGACGGTCGAGAGCGCGGTCGCGATCGCCGGCGGCTTCTCGCCCCGCGCCAAACGCGACGTGGTCACCATCACGCACACCGAGAACGGCGGCTCCATGCGCGCCGTGGTGCCGCTCGGCACCCCCTTGAATCCCGGCGACACCGTGTTCGTCGGCGAGCGCTGGTTCTAGCTCACCGCCTGAAATCCAGCCGCCCCTCCGGAAAGCACCCGTCGATCCTGTTAGCGTCGACCACGCGCCCGACCCATGGCCGTGTGATCGCCGGCGTGGTCAGGTTGATATATTTTCCGACCAGCCGATCCGCGCCCTCGCGCGCGGCGTCGATCAGACCATGCCGGCGGCCATTGTCCCAGTCGAAGCGCAGATAGATCCGGCTGCCCGTGATGCGCACTTCCGCGCGCCCTTGTTTCCACTTCTCCGCGGCGTCGCCGGCGATGGTCGGATCGGCGCCGCCATTCCAGCGGCTCGCCCAGCTGCCTTCGAGCGGATCGGATGGCGCCGCGATCGCTGTCCAGGCCGCCGCATTGCCGTCCGCGGCGTCGCCAGCCAGCCTGGCCGTCGCGGCATAATCCATCACCTCGGAATCATCGGGTGAGGGGACATCCATGGTTCCGAACGGATTGCGGATGACGAGGTGCGTGATGGCTTGCTGCATGGCGATCTCCCGGCGTGAGCTGGCTCGATTGGCCAGCTCTATCGCCGGGCGGCAGGATGCGGCCACCCGATTTCCGCGAGGGGACGCCGCGTGGTTGTCTCTCCTTGTGGAGAGAGTTCGTCCCTATTTCAAATGCTTCGCGAAAAAGTCCATGCTGCGCGGCCAGGCGATGTCGGCGCTGGCCTTGTCGTAGCTCGCGCGCTCGTCGCAATGGAAGCCGTGCTGGGCGCCCGGATAGACGAACACCTCCACGTTCGGCCGCTTCGACTTGATGGTCTCGACGTCGGTCAAGGGGATGCCCGCATCCTTCTCGCCGAAATGCAGTTGCGTCGGCACCTTCGGCGTCTCGTCGGCGAAGCGCACGACCGCGCCGCCGTAATAGCCGATCGCAGCCTTCAGTCCCGACAGCCGCGTCGCCGCGACAAAGGCGATGCTGCCGCCCAAGCAAAAGCCGATGATGCCCACCGGGCCCACGCTCTTCACCGCATCGATCGCGGCCTGGGTGTCGCGCAGCATCGCGGCCCAATCGGGGCTGGCGACGAACTTGCGCGCTTCGGCGACCTCATCGGGCGAATAGCCCGACTGGAAGCCCGGCGCGGTCCGGTCGAAGATCGAGGGCGCGATCGCGACATAGCCTTCCCCGGCGAGGCGGTCGCAGACCGAGCGGATGTGGTGATTGACTCCAAAGATCTCCTGGATCACCACCACCGCGCCCTTCGGCGTGCCACCGGGATCGGCGCGATAGGCGCCAAACTGGAAATTGTCGGAGGCCGTCAGCTTGATGTCTTGTCCCACGCGGGTTGTCCTTCTTGGTTGTCACGGAATTCACTCTCTTCCCTCATCCTGAGGAGCGCGCTCTTCGCGCGCGTCTCGAAGGATGCAAGGCCGGGATGCAGCGGCGGGGGGCCTTTCATCCTTCGAGACGCTTGCTGCGCAAGCTCCTCAGGATGAGGGGCGGTACCTATTCCCACATCCAGTTCTCGCCGTAATCCTCCTTCCACCCTGCCAGCCGTCCATGACGGAATTGCAGGAACAGGCGGTGGCGATAGGGGATCAAGCCGCTGCCGCCGATGTTGCGAAGCGCAAGATAGATCTCGTTGCCGGGACGCCCGCGCACATATTGCAGCGGCTGCCCAAGAGCGCGCGCGGTCTGCTCGGCATCCGTGCCGAAGGCGAGCGGCGTATTGTTCGACAAGGTCGTGACGAAGGGCTGGCGCGGCGGCACTGTGCCGAACGGTTCGGCCTGCGCTGCCGACAACAGCGCCGCCATTGCGCCCGCCGCGAAGATCGCTCGCATCATGGTCGACGTCCTCATTGCCTAGCCTAGGCCGGCAAGTTCTTCAGGAAAGGCACGACCGCGTCAACAAAAGCCTTGGGCTGATCGATGTTGACGGCGTGGCCGGCCGCGGGGATCACGACCTTTTGTGCGCCCGGGATTTTTGCGGCCATGTAATCGGACGCGGCCAGGAACGGCGTGTCGTCGGCGCCGACCACGATCAGGCAGGGCACCTTGATGTCGGGCAGCAGCTCGATCACGCGCGCATCCCGCTGGGTCAGCATGCCGCGTGCGGCGAGCGCCAACCCCCTGGCGTTGCGATGGCTGGCGGTGGCGCGCTCGCGCGTCGCCGATTTCAGCATGTCGAGACCTTCGCGACCGAGCTTGTCGGCGGTGCCGAGCGCCCGCGCGTTCCAGGCCTCGCGCGCCTCGTCCTTCTTGAAGCCGGGCCCGGTATCGATGATCAGCAGCGCACGGGCGGCTTGCGGAAAGGTGCGATAGAACGCGAGCGACATGTAGCCGCCGAGCGAGAGGCCGCCGATGATGGCACGCTCAGCGCCGACCGCGTCGAGGATCGCCGCCATGTCGCCGACGGTCAGAGTTTCGCTGTAGGCGTTGGGATCATCGGGATAATCGGACTGGCCGTGGCCGCGCATGTCCCACAGGATCAGCGTGTGATCCTTCGCGAGCGCATCGACCTGTCCATGCCACATCGCCGACGTCGAGGAATAGCCGTGGGTGAGCAGCAATGGCGGACCGTTGCCGTGGACCTCGTAATAGATGTTGACACCGTCCCGATTGATCTTTGGCATTGCTTCCGCCTCTTTCTTTTTGTTCTAGCCGTGATCTCAGTGTTTCATCCTCCCCTGGAGGGGGAGGATGAGGTTCGCGGTTGGCTGCATTCTACGTCGCCAAGTTACCTGGAAGAAACTGCCTGAACGCGATGGCACGCATGTCTGACGCACGCGCTATTGTGTCCAGTCGCTGCGTCGGCGTCGTTGGCGCGGCGCACAACGAGCAAGTGTAGAAGCGGTTTTCTCGACTCGTTCCAAATTGCATTTGCCACGGCACCCGAACCCGATCATGCTCGCGGCCAAGGCTGACGCCAGCCCGGTGGGCGTCCGCCATTCAAGTTGCCGCCGTAAGCGGCTTCATGCACCGGCAGGGGAAGACGCCTATGCCAACTCTCACCATCAACGGGCGGAGTCTGTCCGTGGATGCGGCGAACGACACGCCGCTCCTCTGGGCAATCCGCGAGCAATTGCAGATGACCGGCACCAAGTTCGGCTGCGGTGCCGGGTTGTGCGGGGCCTGCACCGTGCACGTCAACGGCGAAGCCGTGCGCTCGTGCCAGACCATGCTCAGTGATGTCGCCGGCAAGAAGATCACCACCATCGAAGGCCTCTCCGCCAAGGGCGATCATCCCTTGCAGAAGGCGTGGGTTGCCGAGCAGGTGCCGCAATGCGGCTACTGCCAGTCCGGGCAGATCATGCAGGCGGCCTCGCTGCTGTCGAAGAACCCCAATCCGACCAAGGAAGAGGTCGTCGCGCATATGGACGGCAATCTCTGCCGCTGCATGACCTATTCGCGGATCCAGAAGGCGATCATGCGCGCCGCATCCGAGATGCGCACCGCATCCGCCACCTCCACCGAACGGAGGCCCACATGAATCGGCACGTCAAGAACGTCACCCCCGCGACGACCGATCTCAGCCGCCGCTCCTTCCTCGTCGGCACCGCCGCAAGCGGCCTCGTGCTCGGCTATGCCGGCGTGCCCGGCATCGATTCCGCCTCGGCCGCGGCTCCCGCGAATTTCGAGCCGAGCGTCTGGTACGCGATCGCGCCGGATGGTCTCGTCACCGTGACCTGCGGCAAGGCCGACATGGGCCAGCACATCGCCTCCACCATGGCCCAGATCGTCTGCGAGGAGTTGGGCGCGAAATGGAGCGACATGCGCGTGCAGCTCGCCTCCAACGATCCGAAGTTCAACGATCCCGTGCTCGGCGCGCAGATCACCGGCGGCAGCTGGTCGACCATGATGAACTTCGAGGCGATGAGCCGGGCGGGTGCGGCCGGCCGCATCGCGTTGACGGAGGCCGCCGCCGCCGCCATGGGACTGCCGCCCTACTTCAAGGACCAGCTCGTGGTCCGCGACTCCGTGATCTCGCATCCGAAGTCGAAGAAGCAGATGACCTTTGCCGAGATCGTCAAGAGCGGCAAGGCGACGAAAACCTTCACGCCGGACGAATTGAAGGCGATCAAGCTGAAGACGCCGGACCAATACACCATGATCGGCGTGTCGGTGCCGCAGCTCGACATCCCCGCCAAGACCAACGGCACGGCCAAGTACGGCATCGACGTGATGTTGCCGGGCATGGCCTACGGCAAGGTGGTGACCCCGCCGGTACGCTTCGGCGCCACCGTGAAGTCGGTCGACGACAGCGACGCCAAGAAGGTGCCCGGCTTCATGAAGGCCGTCATCCTCGACGACAAGACCGGAACCACCTCCGGCTGGGTCGTCGCGGTCGCCAGCACCTACGCCAACGCGCGCAAGGCGGCGGATGCGCTGAAGATCGCCTATGACGGCGGTCCGAACGCAAAACTGTCGAGCCAGTCGCTGCTGGACGAGGCCAAGCGGCTTCAGGGCCTGGAGGATTCCGGCCAGTTCTTCGTCAAGGACGGCGATCCGAACGCGACCTTCAGTTCGGCGGCCAAGGTGGTGGAAGCCGAGTACACCACCAGCATCAACATCCACGCGCCGCTGGAGCCGATGAACGCCACCGCGGAGTTCAAGGGCGACATCCTGCACATCTATTCCGGCAACCAGTTCGCGACGCGCTCCGGCGCGATCGCTGCGGGTGCGGCCGGGATCGATCCGAAGTTCGTCGTGATGCATCAGCATTGGCTCGGCGGCGGCTTTGGCCGCCGGCTCGATGCCGACATGATGATTCCCGCGGTGCAGGCGGCGAAGGCTGTCGGCAAGCCGGTCAAGGTGATCTACTCGCGCGAGAACGACATGACGATGGATTTCTCGCGTCCGCTCACCTACCAAAAGGTCAAGGCCGGCGTGGACGGCGACGGCAAGCTCGTCGCGCTCAGCCACGACGTGGTCTCGGCCTGGCCGACCGCGCGCTGGGGAATCCCCGATTTCCTGACGCCCTCGGTCGACAAGAAGGGTCCGCTCGACAGCTTCACGGTGAACGGGGCCGACTTCTTCTATACCGTGCCCAACCATTATGTGCGCGCGATCAAGAACGAGCTGGCGCACAATGCCACGCCGTCCGGCCAGCTCCGCTCGGTGGCGCCGGGCTGGACCTTCTGGGCGGTCGAAAGCATGATCGACGAGATCGCGGCTGCCACGGGCAAGGATCCCGCGCAGTTCCGCATCTCGCTGCTCGACGGCGCCGGCAAGAACGACGGCGGCGCGCAACGGCTGCGCAACACACTGCTCGCCGCGATGGGACTGTCGGGCTACGGCACCAGGCCATTGCCGAAAGGCGAGGGCATGGGGGTCGCCTGCGTCTCGTCGCAGGAGCGCGCGACCGCAAGCTGGACGGCGTGCGTCGCCCATGTCGCGGTGGCGCCGTCGGGCGCGGTCACCGTGAAGAAGCTCACGGTCGCAACCGACGTCGGCACGCAGGTGCATCCCGACAACATCCGCGCCCAGGTCGAGGGCGCGGCGCTGTGGGGCCTGTCGCTGGCGATGTACGAGAAGGCGACGCTGAAGGACGGTGGCATCGAGCAGACCAATTTCGATAGCTACACGCCCTTGCGCATGAGCCAGATGCCCGAGGTCGCGGTTACCGTGATCGCCAATGGCGAGAAGGCCACCGGCGTCGGCGAGCCCGCGGTCACCGTGGTCGCCCCCGCCATCGGCAACGCCATCTTCAACGCCTCAGGCGCCCGCGTGCGGGCACTGCCGATCACGGCGGAGGCCGTGAAGGCGAGCATGAAGGCGTAAGGCCGAGCGCGATTGCAGAATGAGATGATCCGCCGGAGCGCAACCTCCGGCGGATTTGTTTTGGTGGCTGTCTCCCCAATCTCGATGTCATGCCCGCGAAGGCCGGGCATCCCGTACGTCGCGGTTTCTCGGTTCCGGCCGCAGCGCCTCGGCGTACTGGGTCGCCCGGTCGCGGCTCCGCCGAGGCTCACACGAGTGCTCGGCGCGCCGAAGGCTTCAGCGAAGGCGGCAAGCCGGGCGATGATAGCGGGGGAGCGCACTCAAAATTCCCCTTATCTTTCAATGCCCCTTCTACTGTGCATGGGGTTGTTTTCGCGATTTTTGCCGTTCCCCTTCCGGAACCGAAATCCGTAAAATTGCACCCAATTCCAGAAGGTTCCATTGAGCACGCCTCTTAAGGGCCAGAGAACCTGATCCGGCTTAGGCTGACGCCAAATCCAATCCCGTGCTTTGGGGAAGTCATGAACGCCTCAGCCAAAACCGCCGCCAAACGCCGGCTTCTGCTCGCCTCCGATCGGAGCGACGAGAGCACCGAGCTCGCCAGCATCCTGAAGGCGGTCGGCGATGTCTCGACGGTGACGACGCAGGGCATTCCCGAGCAGCCCTCACGCGATCTGTCCGGCCTCGTGGTCGATATCAACCTGCGTTCGCCCGAGAGCGTGCAGCGGGTGCGCAACAAGCTGCGCGGCGATGCCTATCGTTCGATGCCGCGGCTGTTCGTGCTCGCCGATGCGCTGCATCACGGCACCATGCAGGCCTGGGCGCTGGGCGCCACCGACACCATCTCGCGGCCACTCCAGGCGGACGCCATCCTTCAGCGCATCCGCGCTGCCTTCCCGGACACCGCCGCCTATGACGCGACCGACCGCGGCAAGACGCTCAACCGCGGCGTCGAGGCGGCGCACGCGGTGCTGGCGAAGATGTTCGAGAAGCTGCCGCTCGGCGTGCCCCTGACCTTCGACGACGTGATCGCCGCCGAGAGCAAGATCCTGAAGGCGATCAAGCACTCCTCGCTGCGTGAATGGCTCACCACGGTGGGCTGTCACCATGTCGGCAGCTACCGGCACTGCCTGTTCGTCACCGGCTTCGCCGTCTCGTTCGCGCAGCACCTAGGTATGCGCGAGGACGACCAGCGCCGGCTGACCCGCGCTGCGCTGCTGCACGATGTCGGCAAGGCCTTCGTTCCCTCCGCGCTGCTCGACAAGCCCGGCAAGCTCTCCGACGAGGAGATGGCCGAGGTCCGCCAGCATCCGCGCCGCGGCTATGACGCGCTCGCAGCGCAAGGCGGCTTCCCGCCGGAGATGCTCGACGTCGTGCTGCATCACCACGAATTCCTCGACGGCTCAGGCTATCCGAACGGCCTGTCGTCGAACCAGATCAGCGACATCGTCCGTTTGACGACGATCGTCGACATCTACGCCGCGCTGGTCGAGAAACGCGCCTACCGCATGCCCTTCACGCATTCCCGTGCGTTCGGGATGATGGAAGGCATGGGCGGCAAGCTCGACCAGCAGCTGCTGCAGGCGTTCAGGCCTGTGGCGCTGGGGTCGTTCTAACGCGACGTTCTCCGCTGCCGTAGGGTGGGCAAAGGCGCAAAGCGCCGTGCCCACGAGCTCTCTCCGATCACACTTTGAATGGTGGGCACGCTTCGCTTTGCCCACCCTACGGCAGCGCGCCGTGTGGCCGTGCGCTACCCCACCATCTTCCGCAGCTCCGCCTTCGCCACCTTCTCCAGCGTCGAGCGCGGCATGTCGTCGACGAGCCTGATCTCGCGCGGCACCTTGAAGTCGGCAAGGCCCTTGCGGCAGGCTTCCATGACGCGCTCGTGCAGATCTGGCGCAGCACCGGCGACGCCGCCTTGCGGGATGATGAAGACGACCGGCACCTCGTCCAGCATGGGATGCGGCTTCGCCACCACGGCGGCCTCGCGCACGCCCGGCACCAGCGCAATCACCTGCTCGATCTCGGAGGCCGCGACGTTCTCGCCGCCGACCTTCAGCATGTCCTTGGCGCGGTCGCCGAACTTGATGGTGCCGTTCGCAAGTCGCTCGACGCGGTCGCCGGTGAGGAAGAAGCCGTGCGCGTCAAAGCTCTCGCGCGTCGCTTTCTCGTTGTGCAGATATTCGGCGAACAGCGACAGGCCGGGGATGCCCTTGATCGCGAGATTGCCGGTGTCGCCGACCTCGGTCGGCCGTCCCTCATCGTCGGTGATGCGGATTTCATATTCCGGCGCCGCGCGGCCGATCGACATCGGTATGTTGGGCTGGTCGACCTCGCCGACGATGCCGTGGGTGATGGTCTCGGTCATGCCCCACCAGCCGATCATCTTGATCCCGAAGGCGGCAAAGGCCGGCGGCTCGTTGATCGCGGTGCCCCACAGGCGGAATTTGTGATCTCTCGGGATCTCCTGCTCGAGCAGCGCCTTCATGCAGAACGGAATCGTCGAGGTCCAGGTCGCGCCGTGCTCGCGCGCGACACCCCAGAACCGGCTCGCGGAGAAGCGCGGCTGGATCACGCAGGTGGCGCCGACCCACAGCGTCGCCAGCATGGAGTAGGCGAGGGCATTGGTGTGGAACAGCGGCAGATAGGTCTGGTGCACGTCGCTGGCGTGCAGGTCCTCGTGCGCGGCGTTGATCTTGGCGCCCCACAGCGCGTTGGCATGGGTCCACAGCACGGCCTTGGGGCGCGAGGTCGTGCCCGAGGTGTACTGCACGCTGCACGGCGCCAGCGGATCGGCCACGCGCCTGGGGCGGTCGGCACTGTCGGCGAACAGGGATTCAAAACTGTCGCCGCGCGATACGCCGTGCGCGGGCGCTGCGCCGGCATCATGCGAGGTCACTGCCATCCAGCTTATGTTGCGGCAGTTCTGCGCGACGATCTCCGCATAGGCTGGCTGCGTGATCGCGGCGACCGCGCCGCAATGATCGGCAAAATACGCGATCTCGGCCGGCGCCGAGCGGGTGTTGGTGGTGACCGCAATGGCTCCTAACTCGACACAGGCAAACCAGGCCACCAGCGCCTCGATGCAATTGTCCAGATGAATGAGCACATATTCGCCCGGCTTGACGCCGCGCCGTGCCAGCCCTGCCGCGAGCGCGCCGACCCGCTCGTGAAATTCGCCATAGCTCCAGCGCTGCGCCGGCGCATCGAACGGCGCCCAGATCAGGAACGGATGGTCACGCCGGACCTCGGCGCGCATCCTCAAGAGCCAGGGCACGTCGAGCCCGTCGAATGGGCCGACGGTCCCGGCTGCGGTCTGTTGAAGTGGCATGGATCCTCCCCGTGCAGCCTGCATCTTGATGGCGGCTGTCTTCTGATGATTGCGTCTTCCTGCCATCGGACGGCGCCGGGCGCAAATCGGGGGGGCGTGTGAGGCTGCCCTCTCTCCTCGTCATTGCGAGGAGCCCTTGCGACGAAGCAATCCAGACTGCGTCTGCGGAGACAGTCTGGGTTGCTTCGCTTCGCTCGCAATGACGATGGGGCAGGCGGCGATGGCCCTACCGGCCTCAATCCCCGTATGAGGAGATCTCGATCAGGCTGCCGTCGGGATCCCGGCAATAGACCGAGCGCAGCGTGCCGCGCGCACCCTGCTTGGGAACCGGGCCTTCCTCGATCGCGATGCCGTGTGCCTGCAAATGCGCCACCACCTCGTCGGGCGCGGCGGAGGTGAGGAAGCAGAGGTCCTCGCTGCCGGCGGTCGCCTGGTCGGCGGTAAACCACTCCACCTTGTCGGCGTCGCGCGGCCGGACGTTGATCTTCTGGTTACCAAAGTGAAGCGAAGTCCGCGGCGCTTTCCCGCCGCCGGGATCGAACACCTTGACTTCCATGCCGAGAATTCTGCGGTACCACTCCGCGCTGGCCGCGACATCGGCGACGTTGATCACGAGATGATCGAGGGCCTCGACTTTAACAGGCATGTCTTATCCTTTCGTCGTGATGCGCCCCGTGCACTTTCCGCGCTCCGCAAGCTTTGTTACAACCCCACCGACGCCGGGTTCAAGCAATCTGGCTTCAAGAACAACACGTTGGGAGAACCCTTGAGATGATCACTCGCCGTACCGCGCTGGGCCTGCTCGCCGCCAGTCCGCTTGCAGCCACCCCGCTGTCGAAGGCCTTTGCCGCCGATTATCCGGCCCGCCCGGTGAAATGGGTGGTCGGCTATCCGCCGGGCGGGGCCACCGACATCCTGGCGCGGCTGATCGGCCAGCGCCTGTCGGAAAAGCTCGGCCAGCAATTCGTGATCGAGAACAAGCCGGGTGCCGGCAACAACATCGCCACCGAATCGGTCATCAATGCCGAGCCCGACGGCTACACGCTGCAGCTGGTCAATCCGGCCAACTACATCAACGCCTCGCTCTACACCAATCTGAAGTTCAACTTCGTGCGCGACATGGCGCCGGTCGCCTCGTTCCAACGCGTGCCGAACGTGATGACCGTCAACAAGGACGTGCCGGCCAAGAACGTCGCCGAGTTCATCGAATACGTGAAGGCCAATCCGGGCAAGGTCAACATGGCCTCGTCCGGCAACGGCACCTCGGTGCATCTGTCCGGCGAGATGTTCATGGCCATGACCGGCTGCAAGATGCAGCACGTGCCTTATCGCGGCGCCGCGCCCGCGATCACCGACATGCTCGCCGGCCAGGTGCAGGTGATCTTCGACAACATGCCTTCGATCATCCAGCACATCCGCTCCGGCTCGCTTCGCGCCATCGGGGTCACCACCACGGAACGCTCGGCGCAGCTGCCTGACGTGCAGCCGATCGCCGACACCGTCAAGGGCTATGAGGCCAGCGCACTGTTCGGCATGGGCGCGCCGAAGAACACGCCGAAGGAGATCATCGCCAAGCTCAACGCCGAGGTCAACGCGGTGATCAAGGAGCCCGACATGGCCAAGCGTCTGGTCGAGCTCGGCGGCGAGCCGCGGGTGCAGACTCCCGAGGCGTTTGGCGAGGAGATCAAGGCCGAGACCGAGAAGTGGAAGAAGGTCGTCGAGTTCGCCGGCCTGAAGGTCGAGTAGCGGCCTTGTGATCGTGAGGATAGGAGCCCTGCCGTTTGGCAGGGCTTTTTTCTTGCGTGCCTTGTTTCGTTGATCTGGAATAAAACCGCGTTGCGAAACCTGATAATAGATGGCGCCGTATCTCGGGCCAGCTAGAGAGGAGTTGGATCATGCGCAAGAAGCAATTGATGCTGCTGACGTTCAGCGCGGCGGTCCTCGCGGGTTTCGCCACCGTCACGCCCGCGGCTGCGCGCGACTATCCATGGTGCGCCCAGGGCGGTGACTATGATTATCCCGGCGAATGCGCCTACGCTACCTACGAACAATGCCAGGCCAGCGTGTCCGGCCGGCTCTTGTACTGCGATCGCAATCCGCGCTTCGCCTACGGCCAGGTGCTGCCGGCGCAACCGCGGCCGCCGCGGCGCGTGCGGCCCGTCGCTCCGTACTGAGGGCGGAGCGGTTTACCGCTTCGCGTCCGCCTGCTCCGTGCCGGTACACGAGATCAGCATCGTGTAGGCGCGGGCGTTGGCGGCGATGTCGGCTGTCTTCAGTTCGCCCTTGGGCTCTGCGGTCTGGTAGGGCACCACGGAGTTGTCGAGGAAGTCGCGCAACGCGCCGGTCTTGATGGCAAAGTTGATATTCTCCGTCAGTTGCCCGGTCTCCTTGATCATCCTGAGCGCGTTGAGCTTGGCAACGACGATGCCGGCGACCTGGCCGGACAAGTCGAACAAGGGGCCCCCACTGTTGCCCGCTTGAACAGCCGCGCTGATCTGCAAACGTCCGGTGTGATTGCGGAAGCCGCTGAGTGAGCTGACGATTCCCGTCGTCACGGTCAGGTCGGAGGAGAGATAGCCGTGCAGCGGGAAGCCGATGGCCACCACTGAATCGCCGGAGTGCATCGAGCGGTCCCGGATCTTCGTAAAATCCTTGAACACTGCTGTCGCCGGCGCCTGCAGCAGCGCGAGATCGTTTGTCGCGTCGCTGGAGACGACGCGCAGAACCATCGCGGCCTCGCTGGCAAGATTGCCCTTGATGTCTCCGGTGCAGCTATCGATCACGTGACTGTTGGTGACGACATGCCCGTTGGGACTGACTACAAAACCAGTGCCGGTGAAGGTTCCGGTTCGTCCCGGCTTGGCGGGAGGCGCACCTTGCTTGTCGCCGGCCACTGCGGGCTTCGCCGCAACCTTGGTGAAGTCCCCGGCCTTGTCGAGCCCGTCGGCTTTCACCTTGCTCACGCAATTGGCCAATGCCGCGATCACCGGCCCGGTCGATGTCAGGTCGAAATTCAGCACGGTGCGGCCGCTGGTTGCGACCATCAGGCTTGCCTTCTGAAACGTACGCACCACGTTGGCGGGCATGACCGCCGTGAGCATGTTCGGCTGATTGGCCGTGGCGAACAGTCTCGCCTGTTCCTGTCCGTCGAAGATGACGTCGATCGCGGCGTTCTCACCTTGCTTGAAGCGGTAGCTCGGGCTCGCAAAGGCCAGCGACCAGGTGCCGACAGCGTTGTAGCCGACAACCAGGATAACGCCGTTGAGGTAAGGCGTCGTCGCGGCGCAATGGGAGAAGGCACCGGTCTGGTCGTTGCTGAAGGCGCCGCCGATCCAGTTGCCGACATTGACGCTGCCGAACGGTCCCGCCGCATTCGCGGCTCCGGCGATACCTATTTGCAATAGAGATGCGAGAATAAATGACTTAAGCCACATACCAGCCCCCGGACGCTTCTGGACCGCATCTTATCTACGGGAGCCGGGCGTGCGCAACCGGCAGTTGTCTGTGCCGCCGAAATCCTCTCGCGGCGACTTTCAGGCTTGCGTTTGCTTTGCAATGCCATATACTTTGCATTACAAAGTAACGGGACGAGCAATCCCGGAAACACGGGCGGAGCGAGGTTCTGGCGTTGCGCGATCTCGACAAGGCACTGGCCGACATCGTGGCGATCCGCAGCCAGATTGCGGCCGGCACGGCATTCCGCGGCTATGGCCCCGCGACGATGGCCGCGACCGGCGCTGTCGCGCTGCTCACCGCGATCCTGCAATTCTGGCTGCTGGGCGATCCCAACAGCGAGCCGCTCGGCTTCTTCTTCGGTTGGTTCGTTGCCGCCGCGCTGTCCGGCCTGATCATCGGGATCGAGATGCGCGCGCGTTCGCGCCGCCATCATTCGGGTCTGGCCGACGCCATGATCCACCAGGCGGTCGAGCAGTTTCTGCCGGCGGGCGTTGCCGGTGTGCTGCTCGCGGTGGTGATGTGGAAGTTCGCGGGCGAGACGCTGTGGCTGCTCCCGGGCCTGTGGCAGATCCTGGTATCGCTCGGCATCTTCGCTTCTGTCCGCTCGCTGCCGCGCACCGTCGCGCTCGCCGGCGCCTGGTATTTCGTGTCCGGCTTCGCCGTGGTGGTGCTCGCGAGCCAGACGCACACGCTGTCGCCATGGACCATGGGCCTGCCCTACGAGATCGGGCAGTCGGTGATGGCGGGCATTCTCTATGTCGCATCTGGAGACCATGATGTTGAAGGCTGACAGCGCGCCTTTCTCCTATGAAGGGCTCGACCGCGTGATCCACGAGAAGGCGAGGCTCGGGCTTCTGACCTCGTTGATGGCGCATCCCAAGGGGTTGGCATTCGCCGACCTCAAGCAGCTGTGCGGCCTCACCGACGGCAATCTCAGCCGGCATCTCGGCGTGCTGCAGGAGGCCGGCCTCGTCGAGGTGACCAAGGGCTACGAGGGCAACCGCCCGCACACCACCTGCCGCCTCACCAAGGCCGGGCGCCGCCGTTTCCTCGACTATCTCGCCGTGCTCGAACGCCTGGTGCGCGACGCTGCGAAAGCCGCCGGCCGCGAGGCGCCGCCGCTCGGCCGCCTCGGTATCGTCTCGACCTGATCCTCCCCCTTTTTGACCGGAGACTTTGCAATGCAAAGTGACCTTGCGTCCCGCAACGAAAAGCTTCATGTTGGCATCATCATGGACGGCAACGGACGATGGGCGACGCGGCGGGGCCTGTCGCGCGTGCGCGGCCACGAGGCCGGCGTCGAAACCATCCGCCGCATCGTCGAGGCCGCGCCAAAACAGGGCATCGGCACGCTGACGCTCTACGCCTTCTCGACCGACAATTGGCGGAGACCGAAGCCCGAGGTCGCGGCGCTGATGACCCTGCTGCGCTTCTATCTCGCCAACGAGGTGCAGAGCCTGGTCAAGAACGGCGTGCGCCTCACCGTGATCGGCCGCCGCGACCGCTTGCCTGACGGTATCGCCAATGCGATCACACGAGCCGAAGACGCGACAGTTGAAGGCTCAACGCTGCACCTGCGTATCGCCGTCGACTATTCCGCGCGTGATGCCATCCTCAATGCCGCGGCGAAGGCGGCCGCGCTGACGAGCCTCACCCGCGAAGCCTTCTCACAGCTCGTCACCGGCGAAGCCGGCCTGCGCGACGTCGATCTCATCATCCGCACCTCGGGCGAGAAGCGGCTGTCGGACTTCCTGCTCTGGGAAGGCGCCTATGCCGAGCTGCACTTCACCGAGCGGATGTGGCCTGAATTCGACGCCAGCGATCTCGCCGCCGCCCTGGCCTCCTTCCACGGCCGCGAGCGCCGCTTCGGCGGCCTTCAGGCGATCGTGCCCGAGGAGGTGCCTTCGCTCTCCCGTGTGTGACCCGCGGCACATGAAAACGAGCTGTTCGTTTTCATCCGCATGATTGGCAGCTCCGTCCAAGCGGACGGTGAGCGGCCTCGGCTAGGTCTGCAAGTCCCAGCAACCTGCCGAAAGCATCACGCATGTCACAGCTGTTTCCGGGAGCCGTCGTCGAGCCGGTCGAACTGGCCGACGCAAACGGCATGGTCTGCATCAGGACCGCGAGCGCATCCGACGTGGAGAATCTGTCGGTCTATTTCACCGGCCTTTCCACGACATCACGCAACAAGCGCTTCAGTGGTGCGCGTTCCGACCTCGGCGTGGTCGCGGCCGAATGCATCGCCAAGAGCGGCGGTCTCGACAACTTCACCTTGCTCGCCGAGCTCAGGGAGGAGGGACGGGGCAGGATCATCGGCGAAGCGCTATACGCGTACGATGCGACGGCCCGGCACGGCGAATTTGCGATCTCGGTTGCCGATGCCTTCCAGCGCATGGGGCTCGGCCTTCAGATGATGACGGCGATGGAAACGCGCGCGATTGATCTCGGGCATGAGATGATCGCTGCCGAGACCGCGCGGGCGAATGCTGAGATGCGCGGCCTCGCCAGGAAAGCGGGATTCAACGATACCGGGCTCGGAGACTGGCAGTCGGTTCATCTCGCCAAGCGCCTGTCGCGCTAGCGGGGTCTTGCCGAAAATTTGAGCAAGCAGGCGATGCCGATCGTGCTCTACTGTCTCCCGTGATCGGAGCTTTCAGCGATGCGCGCAGTCTTGGACTATTGCCGCGGCGGAACGGAACGGCAGGTGGCGGCCGGCACGTTGATCGTCACCGAGGGTGGCACCAGCGGCCATCTCTACGTGCTGATGAAGGGCAGGCTCGAGGTGCTTAAGGGCGAGATGGTGGTCGCCACCGTCGCCGAGCCAGGCGCGGTGCTGGGTGAAATGTCCGTGCTGCTCGAGCAGCCGCATACCGCGACGGTGCGGGCCTGCACCGACGCGGTCATCTACGAATTCGAGGATGCAGCATCGGTTCTCAGGCAGGAGCCGGGCGTCGCGCTGTTGATCGCGCGGATGCTGGCACAGCGGCTCAACGTCGCCAACACCTATCTCGCCGATCTCAAGCGGCAATATGCCGGTCACGGCACGCATCTGGCCATGGTTGGCGAAGTGCTCCAGAGCATGATCAACTTGCCGCCGCTTGAGGTCTCGCCAGGGTCGGATCGGCAATCCGATCCAAGAATGTGAGCCAGTCGGGCGGCGCCTCGATAGGGGCAGCGGGCCGCTTCAGCGGCGCGCTGAGGTCGATCCATTGGGCTTCGCCAGCCGCGAGCCAGAACGCCTGGTCTGCGTCGAGGTCCAGCACGATGCAGGTCGGTGGCCGGCCCGGCTGCAGTCCGGCGTTGAACACCCAGGTCTCGCCCAGCCGGTCGAACCACGAGCCGTCCTTGATGAAGGGCGACTGATGCACATGTCCCGAGATCACCATCGAAGGCTGGTACTGCGTGATCCATTGCGCCAGCTCGACATCGCCGAAGAACCGCTTGCCGCCCCAGCTGGTCGGTGAATCGGCCGGTGGCGCGTGATGTGCCCAGATCCAGCGTCGCAGCCGGCCGGAAGCGGCGTCGCCGAGCTGCGTGGCGATGAGCTGCTTAATTTGTGGTCCGTCCCACCACGGGCAAACCGTCAACAGCGTGTCGCCGATGGTGAAGCTGTCGCCGTCACAGGCAATGCCCAGCTCCCGTACGTCCGAGATCCAGCGCGAGATCTTCTCGCCTTCTGCACTGCGCTCGTCGAGGTCGTGATTGCCCGAGCAGAGGATCACGCGCGTCTTCGCGGCAAGCAGCGCGAGGTACCTCTTCACGACCACGATCTGCGCGCGAAAATCCACCGTTGAGCCGATGTCGAGCGCATCGCCGGCGAAGATCACGAGGTCGAATTGCGGCGCCGCGCTGACCAGCCAGTCGAACTGGGGGAGCGAATAGTGCAGGTCGGCGACGACCAGGCAGCGCATCGAAATCCGTTCGGAGCAGGTTGAAATGTCTGGAAATTCCAAAAATCACGAAGCAAGAAGCAGGCCAGCTCGGCCGGTCCTTCCGGCCAGGCAACAGGCGAAGGCATGCGCCGGCCGGCGCGTCGCCGAGACCCGGCGCCGCAGGGCTGGACCGGATCGCCGAATTCTGATGTCGTGGCGTGCCCTCAATTGCCCGTGTCAGATGCCCCCCTTCAAGACCATTCGCGCCCGCGCCGAGAAACGCAAGGGCGGACCCAAGGCCCTGGAAAAGCTGATGCCGGCGAAGCCCGACCTGAAGCGTCTGGCGAAGCTCGGCGACGATCGCATCCTGGCGGAGATGACGAAGCGTGTGTTCTGCGCCGGCTTTGCCTGGAGCGTGATCGAGACGAAATGGGACGGATTTGAAGACGCTTTCCTGCGTTTCCAGCCGGCCGAGCTCAGCTTCCAGCCCGAGGATTATTGGGAAGGCCTGCTGCGCGATGCGCGCATCGTGCGCAATGGTGCCAAGATCATGTCGGTGCGCGACAACGCTGCCTTCGTGCAGGAGATCGCGAAGGAGCACGGCAGCTTCGGCAAGTTTCTGGCGAAGTGGCCGTCGTCCGACGAGATCGGCCTGCTCGATCTCATGACCAAGCGCGGCAGCCGGCTCGGCGGCAATACCGGGTAGATGCTGCTGCGCTTCGTCGGGTGGGACGGTTTTGTGACCTCCGCAGACGTGGTGGCTTGCCTGCGCGATGCCGGTCTCGACATTGCCGAAGAGGTCAAGTCGAAGCGGGATCTCGCCAAGGTGCAGGCGCAGTTCAATGCCTGGGCCGAGGAGACCGGCCTGCCCTACACATATCTGTCACGCATCTGCGCGCTCTCGGTCGGTGAAAGCCGCAGCGCGTAGCAGGTCCTCCGATAAATCGTGTGCATCCTGTGGCGATCTCGTGCCGCGAGCGCGGCAGATGCAGCGCCCGATCACGAAATACATTTCTCGGGAACATTTGAGCGCAGCACCTGTTCGGAGTCGAGCCAGGCGGACAAAGGCGCAGGGAACGCGTGCTCCCGCCCTGGCCAACGAAACCGGACACAGAAACGGAGCAGCTCATGAAGCTCACATCCGAACAGGTGAAGCAGACCGTCAACCAACTCGGCGCTCAGGTGCTGCCCGACGAACACCCGGCCATGCCGCAACTCAACAGCATGTTCGGCGAGCATACCTTCTTCGTCGACGAAATGGGCCTCAAGGTCCTCGAGCCCACACCATCGCTCGGTGCCGACCGCCAGAGCGGCGAAGTCGTCAGCCTCGCCGATTGGGGCGATTCCGACCTGACGCGCCTGATGGCGCACGAGCCCGAGCCGACCGGCGTGATCGTGGTGTTCGAGCACGTGAGGCATTGATTGCCCCGAGCGGATCGAATTCCATCGGTGACGGGGCCTGAAAATCCCGTCACCATCGGCCGCGTGCCGCCTTGTGAGGCGGCTCCACGCAGCATCATGCTTCGATCGGAATCTCGATCGCGATCTGAGTCCCTGGCCCCGCCCTGCTCTCAAGTCGCAGGCGCCCGTTCAGCGACGAGGCCACCAAATTGAATGCGATGTGCAGCCCGAGGCCGGCATGTCCACTCTCACGACCGGTCGTGACGAACGGATCGAAGATCTGCGCCTGTAATTCCTCGGGTATCCCAACTCCGTCGTCGGCGCAGACCAGCCGGACCCGTTTCGCGTCGGGCTGGCTGACGGTGATTACGAATCTGCCGCCTCTCTTGTCCGGGTACGCATGCCCTGCGGTATTGAGGGCGAGATTGCTGATCACCTGGGCGAGCGCTCCGGGGTAGCTGTTGAGCGTGATGCCCGCCGGGCATTGGACTTCGACCGCCAGAGCATGGTGCGACAGCAGCGGCCCAAGCTTGGACATCAGCTCAGCCAGCCAATCCTTAAGCTCGAACGTGCGCCGGTCTTCATCGGCCTGGTGAACTGCGACCTGCCTGAAGCTGTGCACCATCTCGGATGCGCGATGCAGATTGTCGAAGGTCAGGTCGAGCCCCTGCTTGAGCCTGTCAATTCCCTTGGTCAGATCGGATCGCCGGACCGACGCTCCGCCCAATGCGTCGGCCATTGTCTGCAGATCGGTCTGCATGGTGGTCGAGGTCGTCAGGGCGAGGCCAAGCGGGGTGCTGACCTCGTGCGCCACACCGGCCACCAATCGACCGAGCGAGGCGAGTTTTTCTGCCTGCACCAGATGTTCCTGGGTCGCGCGCAGGTCGCGCAGCGATTTCTCCGAGCGTTCCTTTTCCCGCTGCAGCGCCTCCGACGTTCGGAATTGCTTTCGCGCCCGGTATTCGCGCGCGGCCACGGCGTAGAGCGACAATGCGTAGGCGTTGCCGACGAGGGAATGATTGATGAAGCGCAGGCCGATCGGCATCGTCGGTGCGAACGTCTCGGCGACCAGCAGCGCCAACCACGACAACAGGCAGAAAATCGCCAGCGAGCCGATCCGCAATGGCAGCATGGTCGAGACGAACAGAATGATCATCATCATGCCGGGGGCGGCAAAGGTGAAGCCCGACGGCAGGACGAGATAGATGCTCGGAAGGATGCAGCCGGGAATGACGCAGTAGACGAGGAAAATCGTCTCCGCCCATGGCTTCATCAAGCGCCGTGACAGTAACGCGGTCAGCGGGAGCAGCACGAACAGGGCGGTGCCGCCACGGATGGCCAGCGTGGTTGGAACGACTTCGGGATAGAGCACCCAATCCCAGAGGGTGTAGCCGGCATAGGTGGCGGCGCCGAGCAGCATCGCGATCTGCGTCCACCCGAGACTGCCTCGGACGTATTGGTCGACAAACCGGCGCTCCTCGATGCGGTCTTCAAAGCGCAAACCGAGGCGTATCAATAGAGCAAGCATTCCAGCATCAATCGCGAAAAATCGTGTTTTGGTGTCTCTACGACAGGTTTTGAGCCGCGTCGCGGATAAAGATGTCGCGTTCGCCGAGGGCCTGCCGGCCCCGTTCAAATGCCCAAGGTCAGCTGCGGCTCCGCCTCGTCCCCGATCTGGAGCGCGGACAGCGAGACACCCAGCAGCCTGACGCGCTTGGGCAGTGGCATCTCGACTTCGAGCAGGCCGCACGCCAACCGCTCCAGATCGTCCCGCCCCGCGACGGCCGCTGCGACAGACCTGCTGCGTGTGATGATCTCGAAGTCGGCAAACTTGATCTTCAGCGTGACGGTGCGGCCGCGATTGCCGGTCGCCTCGCAATGCCGCCAGACCTTGTCGACGAGAGGTCTTAGCTCCGCGGCGAGCGCGTCATATTCGGCAAGGTCGGTCGAGAACGTGGTCTCCGCGCCGATGGACTTGCGGATCCGGTTGGCCCGGACCGGCCGATCGTCGACGCCGCGTGAGATCCAGTAATAGTACGCACCTGACTTGCCGAAATTCGCATTCATGAACTCCAGCGTCTGGTTGCGAATGTCGAGACCGGTGAACAGGCCGAGCGCGTTCATCTTCGCAGCCGTCGCCGGGCCGATGCCGTGGAACCTGCCGACCGGCAGCGTCTCGACGAAAACCGGTCCCATCTCCGGCGAGATCACGAACTGGCCGTTGGGCTTGCGATGATCGGAGGCGAGCTTGGCCAGAAACTTGTTGTAGGAGATGCCCGCCGACGCGTTGAGGTCAGTCTCGGCCTTGATCTTCCCGCGGATCTTCAGCGCGATGTCGCGCGCCAGCGGGATTCCTTGCAGGTTCTCTGTCACATCGAGATAGGCCTCGTCGAGCGACAAGGGTTCGATGATGGGCGTGTGCTCGGCAAAGATGTCGCGGATCTGCCTGGAGATCGCCTTGTAGACCTCGAAACGCGGCTTGACGAAGATCAGATCGGGGCACTGCCGCTTCGCAGTGACCGACGGCATCGCGGAGCGAACGCCGAACTGGCGCGCTTCATAACTAGCGGCCGCGACGACGCCGCGTTCCGCGGAGCCTCCGACCGCGACCGGCTTGCCGCGCAGCTCCGGATTGTCGCGCTGCTCCACCGACGCATAGAAGGCATCCATGTCGATATGGATGATCTTGCGGACGGGCGAGGCTTCGCCGGTCACCGTGTCGGATTCGCTCATGGAAGGATGATACAATTGCGCGATGAAATGCGCGAGGTGATGGATGCTGCAGCTGTTGTTGTTCGTGGTGGGCGTGGTCGGCACCGGCTGGCTGATCGGCGCAACCAATCTCCCCGGAGACTGGTATGCCGGCCTCGCCAAACCGGCGTTCGTGCCACCGAACTGGGCGTTCCCGGTGGCCTGGACCCTGCTCTACATCATGATCGCCATCGCGGGCCGGCGGACCTTTCGCCGTGAACCCGGGGGCAAAGCGATGATGGCCTGGGCTGCGCAACTGGCGCTCAACTTCGCCTGGTCTCCGGTCATGTTCACGATGCACCAGATCGGCGCTGCGCTCGTCATTCTCATCGGCCTGTTCGTCGCGATCGTGACCTATATCAGTCTCGAGGCATCACGAGACAGGCTGGCCGCCGCATTGTTCGTGCCTTACGCAGCCTGGGTCGCGTTTGCCGGCGTGCTCAATGCGGCTATCTGGCGTTTGAATTGAGACATTCAATCTCAACCAGTTCAAAGCACAATCTCAGGCTTGTGAGTGGCAAGCATGGTCGCGCGACCTAATATGAGCGCACGGAGGACAGCCAATGCAATACAGCTCCGAGCTCATTCACACGATGCGTCAAGCGCTGGAGACCGTGATGGCAAGCGTACCGGCCCATCAATCGGTGTTCGGCCTGAAAGCGGCCGTGGCCGAATGTATCCTGAATGCCGCCGCACACGGCCAGACCTCATATGACGGACTGGTCTCGTCCGCCTCGGACCAGCTCCAGACGATTGTCGCGATGCTGACGTGAGCGTTGGCCTGAAACGGCCGTAGGACTGGCGCGCCACGGCCGATGAAGATGGGCACTATTGCTTCGCCGTAGCACTATGACGCGGCGGCCGGCGACGCGATCACGCCCGATGACCAGCGACGGACTGCGATCTTGCGCTACGCCTCATAGGCTGTTGTCTCCCGATTTCGCGGTTGCGGCCATTTCGATCAATCTCGGGAGCAGCGCGGTGGGCCAAGAAGAGGCATCGCTATCGTCCCCGCTCGTCAAGAATGTTTAGGGCACGGACCTGTTTCCGAGTTACGGTCGCTTAGTTTGAAAAGCCGCACGGCACAGTCCGTTAACTCGGCACGATTTTCGCCAAGCCTTTAGAGACCGTTAAGTTAAGAAGACATTCTCCTAAAAGTTGTAAGGCGCCCAAACAGGCAACCAGATGTTAGGAAACGCTGTCCAGTGTTGGCCAGAACGGATCTAATTTTTCGCCGATGACCAACTAAGGGTGAATGCCGTGCCGGCAAGTCTCAGGATTCCAGGCCGATACTATTTTGCAATTTTTGTCTTGGCCTGCGCTACTCTTTCTTTCCAGATCCTGATCACGCGCTTTTTTAGCGTGATGCTATACTACCACTTCGCGTTCGCGGCCATTTCGCTTGCGATGCTCGGACTGACGCGCGGCGCGATGGAGGTCTACAACAACGCCGAGCGTTACGGGCCCGAGGCAGTGGGCCCCGAGTTCGCACGCCACGCCTCGTGGTTCGCAGTCTCGGGTGTTGGCGCGATGGTCGCCTTCCTCTGCGTGCCTCTCGTGATTCCTGCAGTCCTCGCGCAGGGCGCTCTCGCGCTTGCGGCCCTGGCATTCGTGATCCCCTTCAGCGAAAGCGGCATCTGCATCACGCTGCTGCTCACGCGTCTTCCGTATGCCGGTGGCTGGCTCTATGCCGCGGATCTGACCGGGGCCGCGTTCGGATGCCTCGGCATCATCTTCGCTTTGCTCGTCGTCGATCCCGTCAGCGCCACGTTGTGGCTCGGTGCCTTTGCCGCAGGTGCGGGCTGGATGGTGGTCCGCAGCGGCGGCGATGTCGGCAGCCGGCGACTGAGCGGTGTGGTCGCGCTGACGCTGGCGACTACGGCCGCCCTGCACACTGGTCTTGATGTTGCTGGCAAAAGTCACCTTGGAGTGTTCTGGGCCAAGGGGCGGGAGGAGACCGGGACACTGTTCGAGCGCTGGAACACATATTCCCGTGTACGAGTGAGGCCGCTCGGAGAGACAGCTCCGTTCGGCTGGGGCTTTGCCCGCGATCCCAAGGTAAAGATCGACCAGAACTATCTGGATATCGACTCCGACGCGGCTACCGTCATCACCCGGCACGACGGCGATCTCGACAAGCTGTCCTATCTGAAAGACGACGTTATCAATGCGGCCTACCTAGTTCAGCCGCCAACAGACGTGGCTGTCATCGGCGTCGGCGGCGGGCGCGACATCCTTTCTGCACTTTTGTTTGGCGCGAAGCGCATCCGCGGAATCGAGATCAACCCCGCCATTTTCGAGGTCCTGACCGACAAATTCGCCGAATTCTCCGGCCATCTTGATCGTCAGCCGGGTGTGAAGCTGGTGAACGCCGAAGCACGCAGCTACATCAATCATTCTTCCGATCGGTATGATCTCGTCCAGATTTCGCTGATCGACACCTGGGCCGCCACGGCCGCCGGCGGGCTGACGCTGACGGAAAATCGCCTCTATACTGTGGAGGCCTGGGGCGACTTCTACCGTGCCTTGAAGCCCGGCGGGCTGCTGTCGATCTCGCGTTGGTACGATCCCACGGATCATAGCGGAGAATTTTACCGGCTTGTGGCGATCGCCGCCGACGCACTACAGCGGCACGGTGTACCCGTGGGCGAACTCGCGCGGCATGTGATCGCCGTCAACGCTGGTCCTATCGTGACCGTCATCACCCGCCCCGACGCCCTCACGGACGCCGAATGGCAAAGCGCGCGGGTAAGACTTGCTGCACAGGGCTTCAAGATTATCCTGGCACCCGACGTCGCTTTCGACGCCATCACTTCTAAATTGCTCTCCGGCAACGCAGGCCCTGCTTTCTTGGCGTCATTGCCGGAGAATATCACCGCTTCGACCGACGATAGTCCGTTCTTCTTCTTCACGCAGCGCTTTACGAATTTCATCACCAAACCGTCGTCCACCGTCACGAACAACAATGTGGCTACCAGCATGATCTTGCTGGTGCTCGGTGTCGCGCTCGGCGCTTGCGCATATTATATCGTCGTTCCGTTTGTGCGTCTGGCACGACAGATGCCGCTATCGAGACTGACGCCGCCGGTGGTCTATTTCAGCGCGATCGGCCTCGGATTTATGCTGATCGAAGTGTCGCAGATGCAGCGATTAATGGTCTTTCTCGGACATCCCGTTTACGGATTGAGCGTCGTTCTCTTCACCATTCTCATCTTCAGCGGTATCGGAAGTGCGACGGTTGGTGCGCTAACCCCTCATCGCGGCATAGTGCTCGGCCGGGTGGCTGCTCTCCTCGTCACGCTCACCGTGGCGGGCTTCCTTACACCGCTGGTGAGCATCTGGGCACGGTCGGAAGCGACCGACATCCGGATACTGATCTCCGTCTCCTTGTTAGCGCCGCCGGCGTTCTGCATGGGCATGATGTTCCCGCTCGGCTTAAGCATCTGGCGCCGCCACTCGGAAATACTTCCGTTCCTTTGGAGCGCCAACGGCATTACCTCGATGCTAGCCTCGGTGCTGGGCGTGACCCTTTCCATCCTGTTCGGCATCGCCTCGACATATGCGTTGGGCGTCGCCCTCTACGTTGTCTCTGCCGCCCTGCTCGCCCTCAGGCGTAAGGAAAGTCATCCCGTTCCGCCTGTGGTCGAGCTGATCCAGGGACCAGGACTGGTACCGGACGACGTTGCCTCTCCGATCGGTTCGCCCATTCCGTCGCCGCAGGCCGCCGCGAGGACGTGAAGGAGCTGATCGCGCTCGCAAAGGCGAAGTCCGGCGCGATCAATGTCGGGGTGTCGGGGAACGGTACGACCAATCATCTCGCCGGCGAGGGCGCAGCGCCCGCGAAAACGCCCGCGCGCGTCCTTAACATCACCAGTTTTGTACCGACGTGGCGCACCCGACACGATTCGAACGTGTGACCTTTGCCTTCGGAGGGCAACGCTCTATCCAGCTGAGCTACGGGTGCAGTGCTCGCTCATTTAGCCGATTGGCGCGGGGCGGGCAACCGGTTCTCGCCACATTGCGCTTTAAGCGGTTTTGCGCCGGAAAGGGGCCGGAACCGCTGCGGCTTCCCGGCCGAGGCTTGCGAATTCGGCAAGCACCCTTTCGGCGCAGATGACGCGGTTGCGGCCGAGGCGTTTGGCCACATAGAGCGCCTCGTCGGCCGCGCCCAGCAGCCGGTCGGGCCCGCCATCGGCGCCGCCGGGAATGTGGCTGGCGACCCCGACGCTGAGGGTGACGTGGTCGCCGGCGCCGATGGCGCCATGGGCGATCCGCAAGGCGATGACCGCGCAGCGGATCTCATCGGCGATGACGCAGGCGGTATCGCAATCCATGTCCGGCAGGATCAGCGCGAACTCCTCGCCGCCATAGCGGCTGGCGAGATCGAGCGGGCGCACGGCATGCCGGCTGACCACCGAAGCGACCGCGCGCAGGCATTCGTCGCCGATCTGGTGGCCGTGGTGGTCGTTGAACAGCTTGAAATGATCGACGTCGACGAACAGCAGCGCAAGCGGCTTTTGCGTGCGCTGGGCGCGGGCCCATTCGGTCATCAGCATCTGGTCGAACGAGCGGCGGTTCGACAGGCCGGTCAACCCGTCCTTGGTGGCGAGCTCCTTCAGCGCCATCTCGGCGCGCTTCTGGTCGGTGAGGTCGCGCAGCGTCTCCACCACGGCGATCAGATGGCCGGCTTCGTCGTGGATCGGGCCGGCGTCGATGGCGAGATAGAGCTGGCTGCCGAGCTTCGGCATCGTGCACCAGTTTTCCGCGGAAAAGCCGAGCCCGTTATGGCCGCGCGCGGCGTATTCCGAATAGAACTCCGGAAGCCGCTCGGGCCGGTCGAGCGCGACGAGATCGGCAAGGCAGGGGCGCCTCGTCTCGTAGAAGGCCTGCCAGTGCTTGTTGGTGCCGATCACCTCGGATGCGGCGAGGCCGGTCAACCGCTCGCAGGCCCTGTTCCAGATCACGACGCGGCGCTTGGGATCGATCACGAAGGTCGGCACCACCAGATGCTGCATCAGCCGCACGGCATAGGAATCCGCGACGTCGACCGTCTTGGCCGAAATCTTCGCCGAAGGCTTGCGCGAAGACTTGCGCGAAGGCTTGACCGGCGTCTTGCTCGGCGACTTCACAGATTTCGCCATCAGGCCACCGCCGCCACCGGCAAGGCTCCGGGCAAGCCATTGCCCGAGCCGAACAGTTTCCGCACCTCGCTGGCCGGCTTCGGCGGGCTGAACAGATAGCCTTGCATCTGCGTGCAGCCGAGCGCGCGCAGCATCTCGCGCTGCGCCTCGGTCTCGACGCCCTCGGCGACCGTGGTCATGCTGCTGGCGGCCGCAATGTTCACCACCGCCTGCACGATCACCGGTGCACCGCTCGTCTCCGCGATGTCGGCGACGAAGCAGCGATCGATCTTGATCTTGTCGAACGGGAAGCGCTTGAGATAGCTGAGCGAGGAGTAGCCGGTGCCGAAATCGTCGAGCGCGATGCGTACGCCGATCGAGCGGAGCTGGTGCAGGATCGAGAGCGCTGCTTCGTCGTCGCGGATCAGCACGGCCTCGGTGATCTCGAGCTCGAGCCGGCGCGGGTCCAGCCCGGAGGCGGCGAGTGCGCCCGCGATCCGCAGCGCCAGCGTGTCGCATTTGAGCTGCACCGGCGACACGTTGACCGCGACGCGGATATGCGTCGGCCAGGTCGCGGCCTCGTTGCAGGCCATGCGCAGCACCCAGTCGCCGAGCTCGTTGATCAGGCCGGTGTCCTCGGCGACGGGAATGAACTCGGCCGGCGAGACCATGCCGCGTTCGGGATGGCGCCAGCGCAGCAATGCCTCGCAGCCCGCCACGTCGTTGGTGCGCAGGTCGACCAGCGGCTGATAGTGAATCTCGAAGCCACCGTTCACCAGGGCCTGCCGCAGATCCTGCTCCATGCTCAGGCGCGCCTTGGCGCAGGCATCCATCTCCGGCTCGAAGAAGCGGTGGGTGCGGCGCCCCTCGGCCTTGGCGCCGTACATCGCGAGATCGGCGTTCTTGATGAGCTGGTCGAGATCGGTGCCGTCCTGCGGCGCCAGCGCGATTCCGATGCTCGCGTCGGTGGAGAGCTGATGGCCGAGACAGTGATAGGGCTGTCGGATCGCCTCGTAGATCCGCGTCACGAAGGCCAGCACGTCGGCAGGGGACTGGATGCCGGCCTGGATCACGGCGAACTCGTCGCCGCCGAGCCGCGCGATCAAATCGTCCTGCTTGAGGCAGCCGCGGAGGCGGCCTGCGATCGCCTTCAACAGCTCGTCGCCGACGTGGTGGCCGAGCGAATCGTTGATGCCCTTGAACTCGTCGACGTCGATGTAGAGCAGGGCGAACTGGCAGCCCTCGGCGACCTTCGCCAGCTCGCGTTCGATCTGCTCGCGGAACAGCGTGCGGTTCGGCAGGTCGGTCAGCGCATCGTAATGCGCCATATGCGCGATCTTCTCGTGGGCGCGCCGCCGCTCGGTGACGTCCTCGACGACATTGATGATGTAGCGCGGCTCGCCGGACTTGTCGCGGATGCCGATCCGGGTCGAGGTGATATAGCGCCGGCCGGTAGCCGGGGTATTCCAGATGTGCTCATCCAGGAACAGGCCATTCGGCGATTGCAGCAGCTTGTCGTCGTCCCGGGTGATGATCTCGGCGTCTTCCGTCGGGTAAAGGTCGAACGCGCTCTTGCCGACGATCGTCTCCGGCGTTTCGCCGAGCTGTTGCTCGGCCACCTGGTTGGCCAGGAGGTAGCGCCGCGTCCGGGCATCCTTCACGGTGATCCGCGAAGGAATATGGTCGATGATCTCGCGCAGGAAAGTGTGGTTGCGATCGCGCTCCTGTTCCAGATGGCGGCGATCGGTGATGTCTTCGATCGTCGCGACCCAGCCGCCCTGGGCGAGCGGGGTGTTGATGACCTGGAAGGCGCGGCCATTGGCCAGTTGATGAATTCGCGTGGAGACCGTGCCTTCGGCGACGACTCTCATGACGTCAGCGCAAAATTCCTCGACGTCGCCGTCAAACGCGCCGCGCTCCTGACGATGATACATCGCCTCGCGGATGTGACAGCCGGGTTTGATGACGTCGTGGGAAAGGCCGAACATGTCGGCGTAGCGTCGGTTGCAGGTGACGATGGTGCCGCTCGCGTCGTAGAGGATCAGCCCCTGCGTCATGTTGTTCAAGGCGGTGTCGAGCCGCAGCCGCTCCGCTTCCAGCCGTTCCTGCGCTTCGCGGTTCTGCCGGTTGATCAGGCGGATGATCAGATAGAGGATCAGCGCGATCACGGCAGCCGAAAGCGCGGCGGTCGTGACCATGAAGCCGGTCTGCTGCCGCCAGTCCGCCAGGGCCGCGACTGTCGTGTTGGTGGCGACGATGACCAGCGGAAAATGCGTCAGCGACGCCGCTGAGCCGAGCCGCTCCTCGCCGTCGAGCGGGCTCTTGACGCGGAGCGTCTGCTGACCGCCCTTGGTCAGCACCTTCCGCATCAGCGGTGCATCCTTGAAACTCCGTCCGATCAGCTCCTCATGATGCGGATAACGCGCCAGCATCTTGCCTTCGCGATCGAACAGCGAGATGGCCGTGCCCTCGGCAAGCGCGACCGATGCGAAATAATGCTGGTAGCTGTCCGGATCGATCCGGCGGACCATCGCGCCGAGGAAGGTGCCGTCCGCGCCGTTCAAGCGGCGCGCCACGATCGTGGTCCATTTGTTGATGATGAAGCTGCGGACTGATTCCAGCAGCACCGGTTCGGACTGCGGATTGGTCTTGAATGTCTGAAAGTAGGCCCGCGACGAAACGTTGATCTTGGGCAGGGGCTGGGCCCGCGACCAGTTGATCAGCTCGCCGTCGGCATCGTAGATCGCGATATCGCCGAGGTAAGACACGGAGCTGATCTTGCTGCGCAGCATCTGGTTCGCCGCAGCTCCGGACATGCGCTCGCGGAACATCGTCGGCGAGGTGATCTCCGTCAGGCTCATCTGACCGATCAGATCGGCGGCGACGACGTCGGAGTCCTCGAATTGCTGATCAAAATGCCGGGCGATCAGCTGGACCGTGTTTTCCAGCTCGCGCTCGCGGTTGGCCAGGGTGCGCTCGCGAAATTCACCGACGGCCACGGCCGTCACACCGAAGATGCCCGCGACCAGCAACACGCCGCACAGGATCAGCCACAGGACAGGACCACGTCGCGCCAAGGCCTCCCAGCCGTTCCTTGCGGCTAGAGACATTCCGGCTGCCACCGTGGAAAAGACCTGGCGCATTCCCCCTCCCTGGAGGAACACGAATACACCGCACAAATGGCCTAAACCTTAGGAAAGCCACTTACCTAAGCATTAATCCAGTTGCGCAATCGCGCCCGTATGCAGCAGAGCGGGAGTCGCGTCGTGGTTGTGCGGCGGGTGCAGCAATCGCCGCACTGCATCATTAATCGCGCCTTAATGCGAACTGCCGGCGCTCTTGCCGCCAGCGGGATTACGCAGCCGCCCGACCACGCCGGTCGGGAAGAAGTAGACGCTGGCGATGAACAGCAGGCCGAGCCACAGCAGCCAGCGGTCGGGATGCAGCAGCCCCGGCAGCAGCGGCAAGCCGGCCTCCGACGCCGCCGTGGAGGCGACGCCCATCAGCGACTGCAAATAGTTCTGGGCGAGGATGAAGATGGTGGCGCCGATGATCGCGCCGTAGATCGTGCCCATGCCGCCGATCACGACCATCAGCAGGATGTCCAGCATGATCGAGAAGCTGAGCGAGGTGTCGGGACCGGCATAGCGCAGCCACAGCGCATTCAGGATGCCGGCACTGGCGGCGACCAGCGCGGCGATGCAGTTGGCATAGGTCAGGTGGAACACCGTGCGGAAGCCGAGTGCCTCGGCGCGAAAGCGATTCTCGCGGATTGCCTGCAGCACGCGCCCGAACGGCGAGTTCACGACGCGCAGCAGTGCGAGGATCATCAGGGCCGAGATGGCGAACACCAGGTAGTAGGTCAGGATCCGACCGTTGACCTCGAAGCCGACCAGGCTCTTTGGGATCAGCACCGTGCCGGGGCGGAGCAACTGCGGCAGCTGGAAGCTGCGCCCGTCCTCGCCGCCGGTCAGCCAGGACAGCTGCGAAGCCAGCACCTGGAAGGCGGAGGCGACCGCGAGCGTGATCATGGCAAAGAAGATCGCGGCGACCCGCAGCGAAAACAGCCCTATGGCGAGCGCGAGCAGGGCCGCGAGCGGTAGGCCGACGACGATGCCGGTGGCGACCGCCGCCCAATTCGGGCCCATCCCGTACAGCGCGATGGCGATCGCGTAGCTGCCGATGCCGTAGAACATGGTGTGGGCGAACGACACCGAGCCGGTATAGCCGAGCAGGAGGTCGTACGAGGCGACCAGCGCGGCGAAGACGCAGATCTTGGCGGCGACGTTCAATGCCTTGGCACCCGGAAACAGGAACGGCGTCGCCGCCAGCGCCAGGATGATGACGACCAGAACGACGGTGAGAATCCGGCTACGCGGCGGATCGCCTGACAGGATCATCATCGGCTGGTCACCGCATAAAGGCCGCGCGGCCGCCACATCAGAATGGCGACCATCAGCAGGATGTTGGAGACGAGGGCAAGTTTCGGCACCAGGAAGCCGCCGTAATTGGCAACCATGGCCACGAGGATCGCACCGATGAAGCAGCCGCCGATCGACCCCAAGCCGCCGATGATGACCACGATGAAGATCAAGACGGTGAGGTCGTCGCTCATGGAGGCATGGACCTGCTCGCGATAGAGCGCCCACATCACGCCGCCGAGGCCGGCCAGCGCCGATCCCGTCATGAACACGCCAAGAAACAGCCGGCGGATGCGATAGCCGAGCGCTTCCACCATCTCGCGGTTCTCCACGCCGGCGCGGATCAGGAGCCCGAGCTTGGTGCGGTTGAGCACGAGCTGGATCGCGATGAAGACGGCAAGGCCGATCAGCATCGCCAGCACGCGGTATTTGGCGATCGCGACGTCGCCGAGGATGAAGGAGCCGCGCAGCGAGGCCGGCAGCGGCATCGGGATGATCTGTGGTCCCCACAGGGCATAGAGCGTCTGCTCGGCCACGATCAGGCCGCCGGTCGTCATCAGGATCTGCTTCAGATGCTGGCCGTAGACCGGCAGGATCAGCACGCGCTCGACCACGAGGCCGAGGGCGCCCGACACCGCCATCGAGAGCAGGGCGGCCGGCGCCAGCACGGCGAGGTTCATCCAGAGCGAATCCGCCTGAATGGAGGCTGCGAACGGCGCCAGCACCAGGGTCGCGACATAGGCACCGACGGCGATGAAGGCGCCGTGGCCGAAATTGAGCACGTCCATCAGGCCGAACACCAGCGTCAGGCCCGAGGCCATGATGAAGATCATCATGCCCATGGCAAGGCTCGCGGCGGTCAGCGTCAGCCAGGTGCTGGGCGAGCCGATCAGCGGGATGGTCACGAGTGCGAGCGCGACCGGCAGCAGGATCGGCGCGATGTCGCGCTTCGGCTTCGGCAGCGGATCGGTTGCGGCAAGGTCAGTCACTGATGCGCCTCCAGGCTCAAGCCGAGCAGCCGCTCCTGCAGCGGCACGTCGGCGGCGAGCGCCGCCATCTCGCCGCGATGGACGATGGTGCCGTTGTCCATCACGAGCACGTTGTCGCCGAGCTCGCTGGCGGCAAAGAAATTCTGCTCGACCAGGAGGATGGTTGCGCCCTTGCGCTTGATCTCCTTCAGGCACTCGATCAGCGCCATCACGATCGCCGGCGCCAGCCCCTTGGTCGGCTCGTCGATCAGCAAGAGCTTGCGCGGCTCGATGATGGCGCGCGCGATCGAGAGCATCTGTTTCTGCCCGCCCGAGAGGCTCCCCGCCCGCGACAGCCAGAACCGGCGCAGGGCCGGGAAGAAACCAAAAATCCAGTCGAGCTGCTTGTCGTCCAGCGGCCCGTCGCGCGCCGCCAGCACCAGGTTTTCCTTCACGGTGAGATCGGAGAACACCGCCATGCTCTCCGGAACGTATCCGACACCGAGCCTTGCGATGTCGGGCGTGGCACGGCTCTCGATACGATCGCCGGAGAGGCTGATCTCGCCCGATGAAGCTTGCCACAGCCCCATGATGGTGCGCAGCGTCGTGGTCTTGCCGGCGCCGTTGCGGCCGAGCAGCATCGTGGTCTGCCCCTGCGGGACGGCGAGGTCGATGCCCTGGAGGATGTGGTAGCGGCCGATATGGGTGTGGACGCCGGAGAGCCTTAAAAGATCGGTCATGCCGCGCTCCCTGCAGCTGTCTTGGGCGCGACACCGAGATAGGCTTCCTGCACGATCGGCGAGGCGATCACTTCGGCAGGCGGGCCGTCGGCGACGAGCTGGCCGTTATGCAGCACGATGATGCGGTCGGCGAGCGAGCGCACCACGTCCATCTTGTGCTCGACCAGCAGGATGATCTTGCTCCTGTCCTGCTTGAGCTGCGCGATCAGGTTGAGGACGACCGGGACCTCGTCGATGCTCATGCCGGCGGTCGGCTCGTCGAACATGAAGACTTTTGGCTCCAGCGCGATCATCAGGGCGACCTCGAGCTTGCGCTGGTCACCATGCGACAGCGCGGTCGCGGCGACGCCGCGGCGGCTGCCGAGCGCGACCTGGTCGAGGATGGCGTCGGCGCGGGCGATCAGGTCGCGGCGCACCATCCAGGGCCGCAGCATGTCGTAATGGGTGCCGTTCGCCGCCTGCACTGCGAGGCGGACGTTCTCTTCCACGGTGAGGTTTGGAAAGAGGTTGGTGAGCTGGAAGGCGCGCCCGAGGCCGGCGCGGGTCCGCATCGGCGCGGAGTGCTGGGTGATGTCGGTGCCGTCGAACAGGATGCTGCCGTTCGAGGCGCGTAGCTGGCCCGAGATCAGATTGAAATAGGTGGTCTTGCCGGCGCCGTTCGGCCCGACGATCGCGGTGAGCTCGCCCGGACGGAACGTGCAGGTCACGCTGTTGACCGCCACATGGCCGCCGAAGCGGATGGTGAGATCGCGAGTTTCGAGGGTGAGCGTCATTGATTGGCAAATGATGAGATGAGGAAGTATCCGCGATCACAGTGGGCTCCCTCCCCCGCTTGCGGGGGAGGGGTGGGGAGAGGGTATTTCCGCACGCGAGAACCCCCAAGGGGAGAGAGCCCTCTCCCGGCCTCCCCCGCAAGCGGGGGAGGTGAAGTAAGAAACGTCAGCGCTTGTTCTTGACCGGAACGTCCATGTCCTCGATCTTCAGCTCGCGCACCGGCTCGAGCACGGCCCAGGCGACGTTCGGATCGACCTTGACCTTGAAGGCGTACATGCTCTGCAGCGCCTGATGGTCTTCCTTCCGGAACACCATCTTGCCCTTCGGCGTGTCGAACTCCAGGCCTTCCATCGCCGTGATCAGCTTCTCGCTGTCGGTCGACTTCGCCTTGGTGACGGCGGCGACGACGGACATCGCGGCGGCAAAGCCGCCCGCGGTGAAGAAGTCCGGCGGCGCGTTGAAGCGCTTCTGGTGCTCGGCAACGAGCCAGTCGTTCACAGGGTTCTTCGGGATCTCGTAGAAATAATAGGTCGCGCCTTCCATGCCGGGCAGGCCCTTATAGGCGGCGAGGGCCGGGAGGATGTTGCCGCCGGTGGAGAGCTCGATGCCGTAGCGCTTCGGGTCCATGTCCTGCAGCTTGGCCAGCGGATTGCCGGCGCCGGCCCAGATCACCCAGATGACCTTGCGGCCCGGCTTGTCCTTCAGTGCGTCGAACAGGCGCTGGCCGACTGCGGTGAAGTCGGTGGTCGAGGTCGGGGCATATTCTTCGGCAGCGAGGGTCGCGCCGGTCTTGGCGAGTGCCTCCTTGAAGGCGGCGACGCCATCGCGGCCGAACGCATAGTCCTGTGCCAGCGTTGCGACGGTGACGCCCTGCTTGCCGATCGCGACCGCATTGGAGATCGCGTCCTGCGAGGAGTTGCGCGCGGTGCGGAAGATGTAGCGATTCCACTTCTCGCCGGTAATCTGGTCCGCGACGGCGGGCTCGACGATCAGGATCTTCTTGTTCTCCTCGGCGACCGGGAGAATGGCGAGCGCCGCAGCCGACGAGGTCGTGCCGATCGCGATGTCGGCCTTGTCGTCCTGATAGGCTTCGGCGAGCGCGGCCTTCGAGAGATCCGGCTTGCCCTGGTCGTCCTTGGTGATGATGACGATCTTGCGGCCATCGAGGGTCATCGTGCCCTTGGTGGCGTATTCGAAGCCCATCTTCAGGCCGGTCTCGGTCTGCTTGGCGTAGGCCTCGAGCGGACCGGTCTTGCCGTAGATCAGCGCGACCTTGAGATCGTCGGCCTGCACGGAGGTGCCCGCAGCGAGTCCGAGAATGGTTGTTGTTATGATGAGTGATCGACGCACGATGGTCCCTCCTGATTTAACGTTTCTCGGCAACAGCGATTTGCATAACACTACGAACATTGCAATTGAACCTTCCGGCCGAGCGCGTCGGCCTTTCGAGCATGCATCATTTTTGGGCTGGCCGCGCATCGCCGGCTCCCTCGGCCTGACGCCGATCCGACTGCGCCTCATCAGCGCTTTCGAAAATGTGCGGCGCGACGCCGCGCTTCTCCAGGGCTTCGCCGAGCTTGATGCGCAGGAAGCCCGACGTGGTGTAGCGCGACACGCCGGAATAGAAGCGATCGACGAGGCTGCGCACCATCGCCGAATAATCGTCCATCAACTCCGGCAGGATGGAAAAATTGTCATAATTGACGATGGCGTAGACCCGGCGGCCAAGCGGAGCGAGCCTGGCTTCGACGATACCAGCGATGGTGTCGATCTCGGCCTTGCTGCGTAGCGGATAGCGCTCGAGATTGACGAAGAACAGGTTCTGCTGCTCGTCCAGCGTGAAGCGCTGGTCGAGCGGGATGGTGAGCAGGCGCTCGCGCAAATCCATCAGACCCTCGCGGAAGATGCGATCGTCCATCAGCGCCGGGTCGCGCGGGATCAGCGGCTTGAAGTCCATCAGGCGCAAAATGTCGCGCTCGATGTCGATGCCGGGCGCGACTTCGGTGAGCTCGAGCCCGCCGGGCCTGAGCTCGAACACGCAGCGCTCGGTGACATACAGCGTGCGCTGCTTGCGCGCGGCGGCGAACGGGCCGCTGAAGGTGACGTGCTCGACGCGGTCGACGAACTTGCGCGACTTGGCCTCGTCGAGAATGACGAGCTTGCCGTCCTTCACCGCGATGCGCTGCTTGCCCGCCCCAAAGGTGCCGACGAAGATGACCTCCTTGGCGTTCTGGCTGATGTTGATGAAGCCGCCGGCACCGGCAAGCTTCGGCCCGAACTTGCTGACATTGAGGTTGCCGGCACGATCGACCTGGGCGAGCCCGAGGAAGGCGGCGTCCAAGCCGCCGCCGTCGTAGAAGTCGAACTGATAAGGCTGGTCGATCACCGCCTGGGTGTTGATCGCCGCGCCGAAATCGATGCCACTCGCGGGGATGCCGCCGATCACGCCCGGTTCGGCCGTCAGCGTGATGAGGTCGATAATCCGCTCCTCATTGGCGACGGAGGCGATCCCCTCGGGCATGCCGATGCCGAGATTGACGACGCTGTTGGCCTTCAGCTCCAGGGCGGCGCGACGGGCGATGATCTTGCGCTCGCTGACCGGCATCACCGGCAGCGACGCGGCGCGGACGCGGATCTCGCTGGAGAAGGCCGGATTGTATTGCGTGCCGAAGGTCTGCCAGTGATTCTCGGGCCTCGCCACCACGACGCAGTCGACGAGGATGCCGGGAATCTTGACCTGGCGTGGATTGAGGCTGCCGGCCTCGGCAACGCGTTCGACCTGGGCAATGACGATGCCGCCGGAATTATGCGCCGCCATCGCGATGGCGAGCGCTTCCAGCGTCAGCGCCTCCTTCTCCATGGTGAGGTTGCCGTCGGGATCGCCCGTGGTGGCGCGGATGATCCCGACGTTGATCGGGAACGTCTTGTAGAGCAGGCATTCCTCGCCGCCGATCTTGATCAGTTCCACAAGCTCTTCGGTGGTGCGCGCATTCAGTTTGCCGCCGCCCTGCCGCGGATCGACGAAGGTGCCCATGCCGACGCGGGTGATGTGGCCGGGCCGGTGCGCCGCGATGTCGCGAAACAGATGCGTGATCACGCCCTGCGGCAGATTATAGGCCTCGATCTGGCTCGCGATCGCAAGCTGCTGCAATTTCGGCGCAAGGCCCCAATGTCCGCCGATCACGCGGCGGACCAGGCCTTCATGCGCGAAATGGTTGAGGCCGCGATTCTTGCCGTCGCCCTGGCCCGCCGCGTAGACCAGCGTCAGATTGCGCGGCTTGCCCTGCGTATAGGGGGCATCGCCCTCGTGGGAGAGATAGAGCTCTTCCAGTGCGATCGCGATCTCCTCGGCAAAGCCGATGCCGACGAAGCCGCCGGTCGCGACCGTGTCGCCGTCACGGATCAGCATGACGGCTTCCGCCGCGGTGACGACTTTGCCCTTCTCGGAATTGCGCAAATAGGGCAAGGCAGGATGCTGGCTCATGGCATTCCCTCCCATGTCTGTTGCGGACCGCATGTCGGCTCTTCTCGTTTGCCTCTATTCGTATCGCGTGGTGCGGCTGGCGACCAGCCGCTCCGGCGTCGCGGGGGCCGCACTCAGCCCGTTCAGGGCTGGGCGACCTTGCGTGTTTCGGTGGCGAAATAGACCGAGACGATGGTGATCAGCGCCAGCGCGATCATGTAGAGCGAGATCGGCCAGGTCGCCGGCGCGTAGGCCGTCATCAGTCCCGTCGCGATCAGCGGCGACAGCGCGCCGGCGAAGATCGAGGCGAGGTTGTAGCCGAGCGAGACGCCGCTGTAGCGCACCTTGGTACCGAACAGCTCCGACAGGAAGCTCGCCTGCGGGCCGTACATCGCGGCATGACCGATGGCGAGGCCGAGCACGATCGCGATCCAGGCATATTGCGGGTTCCTGGTCGCCAGCAGCGTGAACAGCGGGAACGACATCAGCGCCGAGAACACCGCGCCGAAAATGTAGATCGGTCGCCGCCCGAGCCGGTCGGAGAGCGCACCGAAGGCCGGGATGGTGAAGGTTTCGATCGCCGCGCCGATCAGCACGCCATTGAGCATGTCCTGCTTGTTCATGCCGAGCGATTGCGTGGCATAGGCGAGCACGAAGGTCGCGTAGATGTAGAAGAAGCCGTTTTCGGCGAAGCGCGCGCCCATCGCGAGCAGGATGTTCTTGGGATACATCCTGATCGCCTCCAGGATCGGCATTTTCACTTCCTGCTTGGTATCCTTGACCTTCTGGAACTCCGGGGATTCGGCGATGGTGAAGCGGATCCACAGGCCGACCAGCACCAGCGCGATCGAGAACAGGAAGGGGATGCGCCAGCCCCACGCCAGCAGCTGCGCGTCGGTCAGCATCGCCGATACCACCGAGAAGACCAGCGTGCCGAGCACGAGGCCGAGCGGTGCGCCGAGCTGCGGCCAGCTGCCGTAAAAGCCCTTCTTGTCCGCGGGCGCATGCTCGACCGCCATCAGCACCGCACCGCCCCATTCGCCGCCAAGGCCAAAGCCCTGGATCAGGCGGCAGGTGACGAGCAGGACCGCGGCCCAGATGCACGCGGTCTCGTAGGTCGGCAGGAATCCGATCGCCGCGGTCGCCACGCCCATGATCAGCAGCGTCAGATACAGCATGGTCTTGCGGCCGATCTTGTCGCCGTAATGCCCGAACACGACGCCGCCGAGCGGGCGTGCGACGAAGCCGAGCGCGTAGGTCGCGAACGCCAGCAGTGTTCCCATCATGGGGTCGAAGGTCGGAAAGAACAGCTTGTTGAAGATCAGCGCCGCGGCGGTGCCGTAGAGGAAGAAGTCGTACCACTCGATGGCGGTGCCGATCAGGCTCGCCGTGGCGACTGTGACATGCGAGGGCTGCTTCGCCTGAAGCTGATGGACCGAGATCGCTTCACTCATCCTTGCGTCCTCCCTGATTTGCGAATGCGCATGTGCAGCATGCGTCATTGTGCAAAGCGAAGAGCAAGGTCCGCGCCAGATGCTGTTGGCTCGCGCAAACCGGCTTAAATTCCGGCAATTTCCGCATTGGCGCCCGGACAGAGCCGCTCGGTGCCTTGTCCGGAATCCGAGACTCCGGACAGTCCATTGTCTCGAAACTCAGACGGAGGCCGGCCCTGCGGCGAGGCCGAACTTGGCGAGCTTCTTGTAGAAGGTCGCGCGCGAGATCCGCAGCATCCTGGCGGCCTCGGAGATCTGGCCGTTGCTGGCGGCGAGCGCCTGCTCGAGCGTGTGCTTCTCGAACTCGGCCTCGGCTTCGGCATAGGGCACCACGGGTCCGGCCGGGCGCTCGAATGCTGTGGGCCTGACCTCGGAGCCGACGGGAAGAATGCGGGCGACATCCTCGCCGGTCAGCCGGCCGGAATCGCTCAGGATCAGCGCCCGCTCCAGGATATTGCGGAGCTCGCGGACGTTGCCCGGCCAGTCATAGCGCGCCAGCGCGGAAAGCGCGCTCGGCGTGATCTTCGCCTTGACGTAATCGCCGGAGGCGCTGATGTCCTCGAGCAGCCGGGCGCAGATGTCGGGGAGATCATCCAGGGACTGCCGCAGCGGCGGCAAATCGATCGAGAGCACGTTCAGCCGGTAATAGAGATCGGGCCGGAACGCGCCGTCGCTGACGCGCTTGCGCAAATCCACATTGGTCGCCGCGACCACGCGCACGTCGACCTTGGAGATCTTGTCCGAGCCGAGCGGCTCGATCTCGCGCTCCTGCAGCACGCGCAGCAGCTTGGCCTGCAATTGCAGCGGCATCTCGCCGATCTCGTCGAGGAACAGCGTGCCGCCGTCGGCGATCCGGAATTTTCCTTCGCGTCCCCTGCGGTCGGCGCCGGTATAGGCGCCCGGCGCCGTGCCGAAGAACTCCGACTCGATCAGCGTGTCGGGAATCGCGGCGACATTGACGCTGACGAACGGCTTCTCCGCACGCGAGGAGGCATTGTGAATCGCCTGCGCCAGCATCTCCTTGCCCGTTCCGGTCTCGCCGGTGAGCAGCACGGTGACGCTTTGCCGGGCGGCGCGGCTTGCAAGCTGCTTGGCCTGCGCGATACCAGGCGTGGTGCCGACGTAGTCGGCGAAGGTGAAGCGCGCCGCGCGGGCGTTGGACAATTGCCGCCGCGCCAGCCGCAGATCGCTCTCGAGCTGGGCGACGCGGGCAAGCAGGGGTTTGAGGCTTTCGAGGCGGTCATAGAGCACGAAGCCGATCGCGCCGATCACGGTGCCGTTCTCGTCCTCGATCGGCATGCGCGTGACCACGAGCTGCTCGCCGCCGAGCTCCATGATGTCGAGCAGGATCGGTTCGCCGGTCTCGGCCACCTTGCGCATCAGGCTGTTCGGGATGACCTCCTCGATCGGCCGGCCGATTGCCTCACTGGTCCGCTTGAGGCCGAGCGCCGCGAGATATTTTTCATTGACGTAGACGACGCGCCCGCCGCGGTCGATCGCGATCGCGCCCTCGCAGAGCTTCTCCAGCCGCTCGAACAGCGTCTCCATCGCGCGCGCACGAAGGTAAGCGGGATCGCTGATCGAGGCGGAAGAGGCGGACATGACATATCCCGGGGGAAGTCTGTCTGTGTATTAGCAAAAGGGTAGCAATTTCAAAGAGGAGAAATGGCCGTTTGCGGCGAGCCCCGTTCTCCGCTGTCGTCCCGGACAAGCGAAGCGCAGATCCGGGACCCATAACCACAGGGAGATGTGATTACTGGGACTCGGAGTGACCATCTTCGCGCCAAACCACGCCCTGTGGTTATGGGTCCCGGGTTCGCTTCGCGCCCCGGGACGACAGCGTGCGTGCGGCGGCGGCTTGCGGCCTACCTTCGATACCCGCTCGCGCGCGAATAGCCCTGGCGGTGCTGCTGCGCCGGGCGGCTCACTACGCTGGCGCGTGACTCGCTGGACGCGGGCGTTGCGAGCTTCAGCTCCTCCAAAAAGATCGGCCGGGAGAAGTAATAGCCCTGCGCGTAGCGGATCTTGGTGGCGGCCTGGAGATAGGCGAGCTCCTCGTAGGATTCGAGGCCTTCGGCGATCACGGTCATGCCGAGCGCTTCGCTCAAGGATTCGATCGCGCGCAGGATGCCCTGGCTGCGCGGGCGCTTATGGATGTCGGTGATGAAGGAGCGGTCGATCTTGATCTCGTCCGCGGTGATGTCGGCCAGCGCCGAGAGCGAGGAATATCCGGTGCCGAAATCGTCGATCGAGATGCCGACGCCGAGCTTGCGGAACATCGGCAGGATCTCGTCCTGGAAATGATTCTTGGCGACGAAGGCGTCTTCGGTCACCTCGATCATGAAGCGCTGCGGAAAGCCGGTGTCGTCGAGCGCCCGCGCGAAGCTGCGCATGAATTCTGGGTTGCCGGCCTGCTTGGCCGCGACGTTGATGCTGATGGTCGCTTCCGCGCCGAACGTCTCGTTGATCAGGTCGATCGATTTGACGATTTCGGCGAGCACGAGATGGGTCAATTCGTCGATCAGGCCGAGCTCGCTGGCAAGATTGATGAAGGATCCCGGCGCCTGGATCACGCCTTCGTCGTCGCGCAAACGGACCAGGGCCTCGATGCCCTTCACCGCCTGGGTGCGGATGTCGACCTTGGATTGGAAGGCGCAGCAGAAACGCTTTTCCAGGATAGCGAGCCGCAGCGACTGCTCGATCTTCATCCGCGCCAGCGCCTCGCGCTCCATGCTGGAATCGAAGAAGGCTGCCGATCTCTTGCCGTCGTTCTTGATGCGGTACATCGCGATGTCGGCATTCTGGCGCAGCGTCTCGAAGCTGCGTCCGTGATCGGGATAGAGGCTGATGCCGACCGAGGTGGAGGCAAAGAGTTCCGAATGGTCGATGAAGAACGGCGCCGTCAGCCGCTCCAGCGTCGACTGCATGAATTCGGCGACTTCCTCCTGGCTCTGGATCGGGGAGAGCAGCAGCAGGAATTCATCGCCGGAGATGCGCGACAGCATGTCGGTATCGCGCAAGTCGCGCCCGAGCCGCTTCGACAGCTCGACCAGCAGCGCATCGCCGACGGCGTGGCCGTAATAGTCGTTGATGTGCTTGAAATTGTCGACGTCGAGGAAGGCCAGCGCGAAACGCTCGCCGCCGCCATTCTCCGCAAGCAGATTGTTGGCGTGATGTTCAATCACGCGCCGCGAGGGCAATCCCGTCAGCTCGTCGAAATAGGCCGAGCGGAACAGCTGGTCCTCGAAATTCTTCTGCTCGGTGATGTCGGAGGACGCCGAGATCAGCAGCTCGCGGCCGGCGAGGCGAACGGGACGATGGGTCGTGAGCAGCACCTGGCGCGCGCCGTCGCCATGAAGCGCCTCCTCGGTGACGACAGCCTGCCCGGCGCTCAGCGCCTGGCGGCAGGCTTCGCGGCGCGGCGCAAGGTCGGGTGAGGGACGGCTGCCGTCCATGCCGAGCTGCGCGGCCGCGGCATCGTTAACCAGCAGAAGCTCGCCATGCGCATCCTGCACGGTCAGACCGGCCGGCAGCATTCTAACGATTTCCTTGAGAAAACCGAGCTCGGCTTCAGTCGCGCCGGAATATTGGTTGTCGTTCATAGAAGTCATGAATCTTGTTGTTTCAGCGCGCCTTTGCAATGAGCGCGATCTTGCGCGGTTCCCTCTTAAGTTTGGTTAAGGGGTCAGGAGAAATACGGGGGTGTTTTGGAGGAAACTTGCGGCGTTGCGACGCGCGCCGACGATCGTCATTAACAGAGGGTCAACAGCGCGTGCGAAACTGCGGGCGGCACGCGGGCCGGCTTTCGCTTGACGCGCGATGCTATTCGCTTCGGGGGATGCGGCACTGCATGATGCAATGCAGCCCGGTCTTCAAGTAAGAGATCTCGGTCCTGCCATCGAAGGACGATAGTGCCGATTTCAGCAGCTTGGTGCCGAAGCCGGGCTCGGACACCTCATCCACACTCGGACCCTCGGTCTCGTCCCAGGTGATGATCAGGCGGTCGTCGCTGACGGTCCATGACACCTGCAGTAGACCGCGCGGCGCGGAGAATGCGCCGTACTTGCCCGCATTGGTGGCGAGTTCGTGAAACATCAATGACAGCGTGACCGCGAGCTTCGGCGGCAGGAACAGTCGATCGCCATTGAGGGTGAAGCGGACATGGCCGTAGGGGCCGAGCTCCGAGATCAGGAGGTCACGGATGTCACAGCCGGCCTTGTCGATCCGCGAGATCAGATCGTCGGTCGCGGCCAGCGAGCGCAACCGCGGATCGACCCGGGCCCAGACCTGCGGGTGGTCGTGCAGCACCTGGTGCAGCACCGCGTGCACCGTCGACAGCTTGTTCTTCAGCCGGTGCTGGAGCTCGTCGACCAGCAGTTTGCGATACTCTTCTTCCTCGATCAGGCGCTTGGAGATCCGGCGCTGCTCCGCGAGCATCGTGCGATAGTGCTCGACGCCCCAGATGGTGAGCGCGCAGACCGCCCAATACAGTGCCAGCAGGGCAAACCGCGCCCGATCGGCAAAGGCATCGCCGAAATTCACGACGACGCCGAGCATGCCGCCGACCAGCGCGGTCACGATTCCGATCCGGAAGCCCCCGAACGCGGCGGCAAAGAACACGGCCGGAAAGTAGGGGGTGAAGTAGACGTCGGGCCGCACATGGGCGAGGGCCCAGCGCGTCAGCGTCGCAATCAGCAGGCAGGCCACCGCAAAGGCAATGCTCAGACCAAGCGATGGCGGCGCCGCACCCTGCCAACCCCTGCGGAATTCCTCGATCAGCTTCCCCATGCGCAGCCCAGTTGCGATATGCGTTCGAAAATCGAGCGGCCCATCAGGATGTTACGCATCCCGTCCGCGCAAGCATAGCTTGCCTTGCCGCAGACAGGCAGAGATAGTGGCCACCGCTGCGATGGCAGCGGCCGATGTTCGCCATTTGGCATCAAATCGTTCGAAAACAGGAACATTCCATGGGCAGGCTGGACGGCAAGGTTGCGGTGATTACGGGGGCGACGAGCGGGATCGGATTGCGCACTGCGGAAGTCTTCGTTGCCGAAGGTGCCAAAATTGTGATCGCGGGGCGGCGTCTACCGGAGGGCGAAGCCCTGGCCAAGCAGCTCGGCGCCAACTGCATCTTCCGCCAGACCGACGTGACGGTCGAAGCACAGATGCAGGCGCTGATCGCGCTCGCCGTGGACAAGTTCGGCCGGATCGACTGCCTGTTCAACAATGCCGGCGGCCCGGCGCAGACCGGCGGCATCGAAGGCCTCGAGGTCGAGCGCTTCGATGCGGCGATGGCGACGCTGGTGCGCAGCGTCATGCTCGGCATGAAGCACGCCGCGCCCCACATGAAGAGGCAGGGCTCAGGCAGCATCATCAACAATGGCAGCATCGCAGGCCGCCTCGCCGGCTTCTCATCCTCGATGGTCTATAGCGCGGCCAAGGCGGCGGTAATCCATCTCACCAAATGCGTGGCGATGGAGCTCGGCGAGTCCAACGTGCGCGTCAACGCGATCTCGCCGGGCGCGATCGCGACCGGCATCTTCGGCAAGGCGCTCGGGCTCTCGACCGATGCTGCGGAGAAGACGCCGGCGGTGATGCGCGAGGTCTACAAGACCGCGCAGCCGATCCCGCGCGCGGGCCTTCCCGATGACATCGCCCAGGCCGCGGTGTTCCTGGCCAGCGACGAATCCAGCTTCATCAACGGTCACGACCTCGTCGTCGATGGCGCCATGACCGGCGGCCGCAACTGGAGCCAGCAGCAGCAGGGCTATGTGGCCTTGCGCAAGGCGTTCGATCAGGGGGCGTAAGCGACGGAGACGGTGCCGTAGGGTGGGCAAAGGCGCGCTCTTCGCGCGCCGTGCCCACCAACCCGTTCCATAGCGGCAAATCGTGGGCACGGCGCTCTGCGCCTTTGCCCACCCTACGAGATCTCGTGCTCCGGACGCAGCGCAGCGCCCCCGGCGATGCGAAGCATCGTCCGGTGCGGTGCGCTGCAGAGCCGGGGCCCATCTCTCCACCTACTCGATCGCAGCATTCTGGGTCCCGGCTCGCGCTTCGCGCGTCCGGACACGTGAGGCTAAACCGCCCGCACTCTCACCCGCAACCCGTCCCGCGGCTTCGGGATCGGCCACATCTGCCAGTCCGGCTTGTAGCCGGGCTCCAGCGACACCTCGATGTTCTGCAAGAAGTGCCGCGCGAAGCATTTTGCCTGCATGTAGGCGAAGTGCAGCCCGAGGCACATATGCGCGCCGCCGCCGAACGGGACCCAGGCGAAGCGGTGGCGACCCCGTTGCGCCTCTTCGGTGAAGCGCAAGGGATCGAAGCGATCCGGCTCCGGCCAGATGTCCTTCATGTGATGGGTATAGAGCGGATTGACGCCGACCGCGGTGCCGGCGGGAATCGTAAAGCCCTTGAAGGTGAAGTCGCGCATGGCGCGGCGCGGCATCGAAGGCACCGGCGGCTTGATCCGCAGCGCTTCCTTGAACGCCATCTCGGACAGCGGCATCTTTTCGAGATCGTCGAAGCTGCTGGGCGCGCCCGGCGCGAGCCCGAGCGCGAGGACTTCCGCGCGCAGCCTGTCCTGCCAGTCCGGATTGGCGGCGAGCTCGCCGATGAAGGAGGTCAGCGACGAGGTCAGCGTGTCGTGCGCCGCCATCATCAGGAAGCTCATGTGGTCGATGATGTCCTGCTCGGACAGCAGCGCGCCGTCCTCATGGGTGGCGCGGCAGAGCTGCGAGAACAAATCATCGCCGCCGTGATTGCCGCGCCGAAGCGGGATCTGCTCGCGGAAATAGGCGACGATGCGTTTGCGCCCCCTGACGCCGGCGGCCATCTGGGTGCCCGGAAGGGGACGGCGGATCGGCGCGACGGCAGCCGCGACCATGTCGACGAAGGCGCGGTTGATCTCGTCGACCTCCGGCCCGATATCGGCGCCGAGGAAGGACGCTGCGGCGAGGTCCAGCGTGAGCTGCTTCATCGCGGGGTAGAGCTGCATCTCGCCGGGCTTGGCTTTCCACTGGGCGACCCGCGCGGAGATGCCGCGGTCGAGATCGGCCAGGTAGGATTTCATCGGTCCGGACTTGAACGCGACCGACAGCGCCTTGCGGTGCAGCCGGTGCTCGTCGAAATCGAGCAGCATCAATCCGCGCGGAAACAACAGGCCGAGCACCTTGTTCCAGCCGTGGGTCGAGGAGAACAGCTTTTGCTGGTCAAACATCACGAGCTCGTTGGCCTCGGGCCCGAGCAGCACGACGTTGGTCTCGCCGAACACATGGGTGCGGTAGACCGGGCCGTATTTGGCGCCGTTCGCCTCGATGTGGCCCTTGGGATCGGCCAGCACCTGGAAGGTCTTGCCGATGATCGGCCATCCCTCGTCGCCGGGAATGTGCGTCAGGGCGTTGCGCTTGGGCGCGGTATAGTCGGGCGCCGGTGCGGCCACATTCTGCATCGACATGACGATTGCTCCGGTTGGCAGGCGCCGCGAACATAGCACGATCCGGCCGCGATGAGCTGCGGTCGTCTTGCGCACAAAATCGTCACACCCACGGCCGTCGTCCCGGGTTCGCGCCACGCGCGCCACCGGGACGACGAGTGGAGTGTGCCCTATCGCTTCGCCGCCTCCTTCTGCAGATCCGGGGCGTTGACGGCGGGGATGGCGACGCGGCCGGGGCCGGTCATCTTCAGCGCCTCGGCGGCCTTCTCGTTCTCCATGATCTTGGCCATCACGGCCTGGCCCGCACGCTCGAAAATGGCGCGGTTCTCGATCACGAATTTTTGCGACCTGCGCAGGCCGTCGATATAGCCGTTGATCTCCGGCACGACGTAGCGCGCCACCATGTCCCAGCTCCGGCGCGTCGCTTCCGGATTGGCCCAGTCGTGCACGAAACCGATGATGGCGCCGACGCCGCCGGAGACCTGCATCACGTTCTTGATGGTTTTGACGAGATCGTCGGGCGTGCCGATGGTGGAGGCCGCGCCCTCGACGAAGGCGGTCTTGTCCACGGCCTCGTCGGGCGAGGAGAACGCAGTGAGGCCCGGCCGCTGCAGCGTGCTGACATTATATTCGTTGTGCCAGCGCATCAGCCCGGCGCCAGCTTCCTTGCGCGCCTGCTCGCGGGTCTCGGCGATGTGGAAGGTCAGCAGCACGCGCCAGTCGGCACGGTCGACCTTGGTGCCGTGTTTCCTCGCGGCGTCCTCCGCAAACTGCCATTGCTGCTGCAGCGACATCAGCCCCTGCGTCGTCATCGAGCCCAGCGAGATGATGCCGATGCCGTATTTGCCGGCCAGAGTCATGCCTGATGGAGAGATCTGCGAGGCTACGACGAACGGCATCTCCTCCTGCAACGGCAGGATCTGCAGCGCGGCGTCGTTCATCGTGAACCAGTCGCTCTTCGCCGTGACGCGCTCGCCGTTGAAGAGGCGGCGGATGATTCCGATGGCCTCGTCCTGGCGGTCGCGCTGCGTCATCGGGTCGATGCCGAGCGTGTGTGCGTCGGAGGCCAGCGCGCCGGGGCCGGAGCCGAAGATGGCGCGGCCGCCGGTCATGTGGTCGAGCTGCACCATGCGCTGGGCGACGTTGAAGGGGTGGTGATAGGGCAGCGACACCACGCCGGTGCCGAGCTTGATCCGCTTGGTGCGCTCGCCGGCCGCAGCCAGGAACATCTCGGGCGAGGCGATCATCTCCCAGCCCGAGGAATGATGCTCGCCGCACCAGAACTCGTCATAGCCGAGCGCATCGAGCTGCTCGACCAGGTCGAGGTCGCGCCGGAACTGGAGCATCGGATGCTCCCCGATCGGGTGATGCGGGGCAAGGAAGGCTCCGAACTTCAGGCGCGCCATGGCGTTCTCTCCGGCTTTGATTTTCTGTTTGTTGAGGCGGTGAAGCTACGTGCCGGAAGGCGCGAACGCAATCGCGCGGTGTCCCGCGCGGCGGAATGCAGGCATGCGTGCGTTGAGTCTTCTCCCTCTCCCCGTTCTTACGGGGAGAGGGTTGGGGTGAGGGGCCACTTCGCCAAATTCGGTGGCAGTGTGACTCGCGGCAGCTCCCCCTCACCCGGAATTCAAACTGCGTTTGAATTTCCGCCTCTCCCCGCAAGTGGGGAGAGGCGAAACAGCCGTGCCTCGAACGAAGCACTCGAATCCTACCTCCGAGGTAATCGTGACACCGCGCCAGACCTGAAATCATCGGCACGGTAATCCAGGGTCACGCGCCGATGCATCAGATCGTCACACAACAAATCGATTCGTCCCGCCGCTGGTGGGTGCTGGCCATCGTCGTGGCCGCCCAGTTCATGTTCGGCGTCGATGCCTTCATCGTGAACGTCGCCATTCCGACAATTGCGGTCGATCTGCAGGCCACGCCGGCGCAGATCGAATCCGTGATCGCGATCTACCTGATCGCCTACGCCACGCTTGTCGTCACCGGGGGCCGGCTTGGCGACGTTCACGGCACCAAGACTATCTTCCTGGCCGGCGTGCTCGGCTTTACGGCGACCTCGCTGTGGTGCGGGCTCGCGCAGTCCGGCGTGGAGCTGATCATCGCTCGCCTTGCGCAGGGCGCGACCGCGGCGCTGATGGTGCCCCAGGTGCTGGCGACGCTGCATCTCCTGTTCACGGACGAGTCGCGCAGCCGCGCCTTCGCGATCTACGGCATCGTGCTGGGGCTGGCCGGTGCCGCAGGCTTCCTGCTCGGCGGTCTGCTGGTCACGATTGATCTCGCTGGCACCGGCTGGCGTTCGGTCTTCTTCGTCAACGTTCCCTGCGGCCTCGTCATTGTGGCTGCCGCCTGGCGCATCATGCCGTCGGTGCCGCGGCGATCAGGGACGAGGCTCGACATCAAGGGCAGCATGGTCCTGTTCGCGGGGCTGCTTTGCCTGATCGGCCCGCTGCTGTTTGGTCACGATGTCGGCTGGGCTCCCTGGCTGTGGGCCGTGATGGCGATCGGCGGCGCCGTCCTCGTAGCGTTCCTGAAGCTCGAGCACGCGGTCGCGCGTGCCGGCGGCATGCCGTTGATCGACCTCACGCTGCTGGCGGATGCCGCTTTCCTGCGCGGGCTTGGCGCCGCCTTCTTTTTCTTCCTTGCCAATCTCTCCTTCTACCTCGTCATGACGCTGTTCATGCAGCGCGGCCTGAAGATCCCGCCGCTGTCGGCCGGCATGGCCTTCATCCCGCTCGCGGTGGCCTTCGTCGTGGCCTCGCGCCACAGCGGCGCGCGGGCGCGTCATCGCGGCACCAAGGTGTTGATCGAAGGCTGCGCGCTGCAGATCGCAGGCCTCGCCGCGCTCGCGCTTGTTGCAGCCTGTATCGATGCGCCATCGCCGCTTCTGCTGGCGTTCGTCATGATCATTTTCGGCTACGGCCAGGGACTGGTGATGGCGCCGCTCTCCGGCGCGGTGCTCTCGACCGTCAAGCCCGTCGCCGCAGGCTCGGCCTCCGGCATCTACGGCACGACTGCGCAGATCGGAAATGCGGCCGGAGTGGCCGCAATCGGCGCGGTATTCTTCGCCGTCGATGCCTTGCAATCAGCGCGCGCAGGATTTCTGGTCTCGCTTGTGCTGTTTGTGACATTAATCCTGATCTGCGCCGCATTTCTGTCGTGGATGCGTCGCGCATCTGCATGAAGTTGAGGCATTGCGGTTAATACGTGCGGATTTCGGCGGGATTTCCCGTGATTTTCGTGGATGGACAGCGCACGGTCTTTTTATTTTGCAATGCAGCAACTATCTGGTTTGGCTGAGCGTTGAAAGTCGCCCACCAGGAAGTTGCCGTGTCGTTAGCCAAAAATGTTGATCTGTTGAGACGTCTGCCGAGGCTGGACGGTCTGCGCTTTGCCGAGCTCGGCCGCAGCGCGGATGCGTCCAGTCCATTGGAAGAGGTCACCGGCTTTGGCGACAACCCGGGCGCCTTGCGCATGTTCGCGTTCGTGCCGGCGCAGTTGCAGAAGCCGCGCGCGCTGGTCGTCGTGCTGCATGGCTGCGGGCAGACGGCAGCCGGTTACGATCTCGGCGCGGGCTGGTCGACGCTCGCCAAGCACTATGGCTTCGCGCTGCTGATGCCCGAGCAGCAGCGGATCAACAACGGCAACACCTGCTTCAACTGGTTCAATCCGGAAGATACGGCGCGGGACAGCGGCGAGGCGCATTCGATCCGCGAGATGATCGCGCACATGGCCGAGGCGCATCGCATCGATCCCAGGCGCATCTTCATCACCGGCCTGTCGGCCGGCGGCGGCATGACGTCGGTGATGCTCGCGACCTATCCGGAAGTCTTCGCGGCCGGCGCGGTCATTGCCGGACTGCCCTATGGCATCGCCTCGAATTTGCGCGAGGCGCTGGACGGCATGTTTCATTCCCCGGTGCGTCCCGCGCGCGAGCTCGGCGATCTCGTGCGCAATGCCTCGGATTATCGCGGCCCCTGGCCGAAGGTTTCGGTGTGGCACGGCAGCGCTGACCGCACCGTCAATCCCGGCAATGCCAACGAGATCGTCAAGCAGTGGCTCGATCTGCATGATCTGCCGGAAGCGCCGATGGCGGAGACCAATGTCGACGGCTATCCGCGCCAGGCGTGGTGGGGCAAGGATGGCGAGACGCTGGTCGAGTCCTACGCCATCACCGACATGGCGCACGGCACGCCGCTCGGGCTTGCCGACAACGACCAGCGGTACGGCGTGGAAGGCGCATTCCTGATCGAGGCCGGTATTTCCTCGTCCTATCACATCGCAAAGTTCTTCGGCCTCACCGGCTGGATTGCAGATGCTGCAAAGGCGGAGGCCAAGCCTACAAGCAAGTCTACAAGCAAGCCTACAAGCAAGCCTGCCGCGCAGCCGGCCTTGACGCCCGCGCCGCATCTCGCCCGCTCGATCCGCGCCGCGGTCGCCGAACAGCCGGCCGAGCCGACGCGCGAGGAGGCTCGCGGCTTCGATCTCGGCCAGATCATCACGCGCGCACTGACCGCCGCGGGGCTGATGAAGTAGTTCAGGCCGTCTGACCGATCCATTCGATCGGCGTCACCGTCACCTCGCCGCCGGCGACCTTCCGCGTCATCTCCTGATAGGCTTTGAAGAAGTCGCGCGATTGCAGCGCTTTTTGCGCGGCATCGTCAGCGACGCTGGCGAGATGGAAATAGCTGCCGTCGTCGCGGTTCTTCAAGACGCGATAGCCGATCCGGCCTTTCAGCTCGGGATCGCCGTCGATCGCCTTGATGAAGCGGCCGACCTCCTGGTGCCAGGCCTCCGTCGTACCGTTCCTGAATTCATACTTGATCATGAAGTGCTTCATGTGACGCTCCCTGTTCGTCGTGTGCGTCATCATCTGCGGCTTGCAAGCGATCCTGCAAGTATGGACAAAATTGATAGTATGGACTTTTTCGACGCCGCTCCTATCCTGAGGCGTGGCTAACGCGTGGAGGAGACGACATGGCGAAGGCGAACCCGGCGCGCACCTGTCCGGTCGCGGCCTTTCAGAAGATGATCAGCGGCAAGTACAAGCTGCGCATCGTCTGGGATCTCAAGGACGGCCCGCGCCGCTATGGCGAGATCCGCAGCGGCCTTTTGCGCGGCACGGAAGGCAGCGCCGAGATCACCCCGCGCGTGCTCAGCCGTGAATTGAAGGCCCTGACCGCGAGCGGCCTGATCGACCGCAAGGATTTCGGCGAGGTGCCGCCGAAGGTCGAGTATCGCCTGACCCGCAAGGGCAAGAGCTTCGTACCGGTCGTCGCGGCGATCCGCGAATGGGGCGATCGTCACCTCACTGAGACCGCCACGCTTGTGGACGCGGCGGAATGAACCTCACATCTCGCCGGTAATGAACGGATTGGTCATCCGCTCCTGGCCGATGCTGGAGCCGGCGCCGTGGCCGCAGATGAAGCCGACGTCGTCGCCGAGCGGCAGCAGTTTTGTCAAAATCGAGTTGATCAGCGTGGCGTGACTGCCGCCGGGCAAATCGGTGCGCCCGACCGAGCCGGCGAACAGGACGTCGCCGACATGAGCGAAGCGCAGCTCCTTGTTGAAGAACACCACGCTGCCCGGCGAGTGGCCGGGGCAGTGGAAAATATCGAATTGCAAGCTGCCGATCGACACGCTGTCGCCTTCGGCGAGCCAGCGGTCCGGCGCGAAATTGCGCACGCCGGTCATGCCGAAGCGTGCGCCGCTCTCGACCACATTGTCGAGCAGGAACTTGTCCGCTTCATGCGGCCCCTCGATCGGCACCTTCAGCGCATCGCGCAGATCGGCCGCGCCGCCGACATGGTCGATATGGCCGTGGGTCAGCCAGATCTTCTCCACGGTGACGCCGGTCTGCTTGATCGCGTCCAGGATCTTCGGCACGTCCCCGCCAGGATCGATCACCACGGCCTTCTTGCTGGGCTCGTCCCAGATGATGGTGCAGTTCTGCTCGAACAGCGTCACGGGAACGATGATCGCGCCGGCCTTGGCTTGCGAAGAGTCTTGGCTGTTATTTTGCTCGGTCATGGCGCCACAATGCCGATTTTTGCCAGGCCGCCAAGCAAAAGATTCGCCGCCGCGCCCGGGAACAATCGTCACACGGCCGTCCCAATTGGCCTGCCAATTTGAACCGGGGCGGTGTTGTCGCGTTCTCCCGCGCAAGACGCAGATTATGGGTGGTCTTCCCGCATGGCTCAGAGCAACGAAAACTGGTGGCGCGACGGCATCTTCTATCAGATCTACCCGCGCTCCTTTCAGGACTCGAACGGTGACGGCGTCGGCGATCTCGCCGGCATTTTGCAGCGGCTGCCTTACGTCAAATCGCTCGGCGTCGATGCGATCTGGCTGTCACCGATCTTCCCCTCACCGATGGAAGATTTCGGCTATGACATCGCCGACTATACCGGCATCGAGCCGCTGTTCGGCACGATGGAAGATTTCGATGCGCTGATCGCGGCCGCCCACGACAACGGCCTGAAGCTGATCCTCGACCTCGTGCCGAACCACACCTCGGACCAGCATCCCTGGTTCGTCGAGAGCCGCGCCTCGCGCGACAATCCCAAGCGCGACTGGTACATCTGGCGCGATCCGGCACCCGACGGCGGAGTGCCGAACAACTGGTTGTCCGAGTTCGGAGGCAGCGCGTGGCAGTTCGATGAGACCACCGGGCAATATTACTACCACGCCTTCCTCGCCCAGCAGCCGGACCTGAACTGGCGCAATCCCGACGTCCGCGCCGCGATCTACGACGTGATGCGGTTTTGGCTTGAGAAGGGCGTCGACGGCTTTCGCGTCGACGTGATCTGGCACCTGATCAAGGATGCCGAATTCCGCGACAACCCGCCCAATCCGCATTACGTCGACGGACGGCCACCGAATGAAAGGATCATGACGCAATACTCCACCGACCAGCCGGAGGTGCATGACGTGATCTCGCAGATGCGGCGTGTCACCAATGAATTCGGAGCCCGCGTGCTGATCGGCGAGATCTATCTGCCGCTGCACCGTCTCATGGCCTATTACGGCAACGATCTCACCGGCGCGCAGATGCCGTTCAATTTCGCGCTGCTCTCGACCTTCTGGAGCGCGCGCTCGATCGAGACAATCATCGAGGATTACGAGAAGGCGCTGCCGCGCGGCGCCTGGCCGAACTGGGTGCTCGGCAATCACGACCGCCCGCGGGTCGCAAGCCGCGTCGGGTCCGAGCAGGCCCGCGTTGCCGCCATGCTGCTGCTGACGCTGCGCGGCACGCCGACGCTCTATTACGGCGACGAGATCGGCATGCACCAGGTGGCGATCGCGCCGGAGGATGTCCGCGACCCCTTCGAGAAGAACGTGCCCGGCATCGGTGTCGGCCGCGACGGCTGCCGCACGCCGATGCAGTGGGATGCGACCGAATTCGCCGGCTTCTCGGCGGCGCGGCCGTGGCTGCCGCTGCCGGAGCACTATGTGCGCGACAATGTCGTCAATCTCGAAGCCGATGTGCGCTCGATCCTCAATCTCTACAAACGCCTGATCACCCTGCGGAAGAGCAGTCCGCCGCTGGTCGCCGGCGATTATCATCCGATTGCGGCGCAAGGCGATCTCCTGATCTATCGCCGCGAAGCCGAGGGCCGGGCGCTGATCGTGGCGCTCAATCTCGGCCCCGATCCGGTCGCGGTGACCACCAGCGCGATCCGTTTCGGCAGCAGCATACTGCTGTCAACGTTCCTGGATCGCGACGGCGAGCGCATTGAAGGCGTGTTGGATCTGCGTGGCAATGAGGGGGTGATTGTCGCCCCACCCTAGCTGTCGTCCCGGACAAGCGCAGCGCAGATCCGGGACCCATCACCACAGGGAGTTGTTTTGCGAAGACTCGGAGTGACCAGCGCGCCCCACACTTCTCCCTGTGATTATGGGTCCCCGCTTTCGCGGGGACGACAGCGGAGGGTATGGCTGCGGTGGAGTATAGCGATGCGTAGATACTCTTACCCCGGATGCTTCTTCCCCCGCACCGTATCCCCGTCGATATCACTCCGCTTCAACAGATAATCCAGCCCGCCGACGCGGTACCAGCGATACCCATACGGCTCCAGCACGATTCGGTGCTGGCCGCGCTTGTCGGCGTGGCTGTGGTCCTCCGCAAGCAGATTGATCAGGTGCGCGCCGGCCTCATCCGGCAGCCCGGGTGAGAACGCGATCTCGCGCGGCTTCTCGTCGAGATTATGCACGAACAGCACCGAATTGTTGCGCCAGTCGTAGCGCATGATGAACACGGCGGGATCGCGCACCGGAATGATCGCGAAGTCCCCCCAGCCGACCTCCGGCACCTCTTTCCGCATACGGACGATGCGCTCGGTCCAGTTCAGCATCGAGTTGGGGTCGCGCCGCTGCTTGGCGACGTTGACGTGCGGGTAGCCGTAGGGCCCCTTGTCGATCACGGGGCAGGCCGGCTTGTTGCTCTTGGTGAAGCCGCCATGCGGCTCGGTCGACCATTGCATCGGCGTGCGCGCGCAATTGCGTTCCGGCAGTGAGAGATCGTCGCCCATCGCGATCTCGTCGCCATAGCGGATCACGGGCGTTCCCGGCAGCGTGCACATCAGGCTGTAGGCGAGCTCGAGCCGCCGGCGGTCGCCGCCGAGCATCGGCGCGAGTCGCCGCCTGATGCCGCGGTCGTACAGCTGCATATCCTTGTCGGGACCGAAATTCCTGAACACGGTGTCGCGCTGCGCCTTGGTCAACCGTCCCAGATCGAGCTCGTCATGATTGCGCAGGAACAGGCCCCATTGCGCGGTCGCCGGCCGCGGCTTGGTCGCCTTCAACGCCTTCGCCAGCGGCCGCGAATCTGCGGAGGCCAGCGCATAGAACAGGTGCTGGTTGACGTGGAAGTTGAACATCATATGCATGCGGTCGGCGTCGCGGCCGAAATATTCCATGTCCGTCTTCGGCAGCACATTGGCTTCAGCGAGGATGATGGCGTCGCCCTGCCGCCATTGCAGGAATTCGCGGAACGCGCGCAGCATGTCGTACTGCTCGACCGGCTTCTTCACGTTCGCGCCCTTGGTCGCGATCACGAAGGGCACGGCGTCCATGCGGAAGCCGGAGACGCCGAGCTGGATCCAGAACCCCATGATCTTCAGGATCTCGGCCTGCACATGCGGGTTCGAGGTGTTGAGGTCGGGCTGGAAATCGTAGAAGCGGTGGAAGTAATACGCGCCCGCTTCCTTGTCGCGCGTCCAGGTCGTTTTCTGCACGCCGGGAAACACCATGCCTTTGTCGGCACCGGCCGGCTTCTTGTCGGACCACACATACCAGTCGCGATACGGCGAGTTCTTGTCGCGCCGCGCCTCCTTGAACCAGTGATGCTGATCCGAGGTGTGGTTGACGACGAGATCGATGATGATGCGGATGCCGCGCTGCTTGCAGCCATGGGCGAACTCGACGAAATCGCCGAGCGTGCCGTAACGGGCATCGACGCTGTAATAGTCGGCGATGTCGTAGCCGTCGTCGCGGCCGGGCGAGGTCTGGAACGGCATCAGCCAGATCGTGGTGATGCCGAGGCCGTGCAGATAATCGAGCCGGCGGAGCAGGCCCTTGAAGTCGCCGACACCGTCGCCGTTGGCGTCCATATAGGAGCCGACGGAAAGGCAGTAGATTACCCCGTTCTTGTACCAGAGATCGTCGATCATCCGCGCAGCCTCGGTGGTTCCGCCGAGGTGCGGCGGCTGCGTGATAAGTTCGTGGGGGAGGGGAGGTTCCGCGTCCCATCCTCGGTGTCGTCCCCGCGAACGCGGGGATCCATACCGCGGGATCTCTCGATTGCAGTGGTCGAAGTACCGAATGACGAGTCTTCGCCAAACCTCTCCCTGGGGTTCTGGGTCCCCGCTTTCGCGGGGACGACATGGAGTGTGTGGTGACAGCTCGCCTCTATTGGATGGTGTCCGCCCCATACGGAATCGGCTACTCTCCCCCCATGGACAGCACGGCCCGCAACATCGCCCTGGTGCCGCCACCCGATCGCCGCCAGTCGGAAACGGCGCTCGCGGTCGCGCGCGGCACCGCGCGGCTCTTACGTTCGCTCGGCTTTACCTGCATCAGCGAATTGCCGCTGCCCTCGGGCCGGCGCGCCGATCTGGTGGCGCTGAACGAGCGTGGCGAGATCTGGATCGTCGAGATCAAATCGTCGGTGGAGGATCTGCGCACCGATCAGAAATGGCATGAATACCGTGCCCATTGCGACCGGCTGTTCTTCGCCTTCACGCAGGACCTGCCGTGCGAGATCTTTCCGGAAGGCACCGGCCTGATCATCGCCGACGCCTATGGCGCGCACATGCAATGCGAAGCGCCCGAGCACAAGCTGGCTGCCGCGACGAGGAAGCAGATGACGGTGCGGTTTGGAATGGCGGCAGCCTTGCGCATCAACCGCCTGGTCGATCCGCAGGGGCATGCAGATTTTTGGGAGTAGCGGCGCCGCAAACATCGGTGCCGTAGGGTGGGCAAAGCGAAGCGTGCCCACGATCTCTATCCAGCTCTTACAGATCGTGCGCACGGCGCTTTGCGCCTTTGCCCACCCTACGAGACCTGTCGTTCCGTCATCCCGCGATGTGGCCGGGCCGTCGCCCTTCGAGGGCCGCTGAAGGAGCGGCCACCTCAGGGTGACGGGGATAGGTTGCTGATTGCCGTAAATTATCGCGGCGCGCGTTTGGCCAAAATGCGCTGCAACGTCCTGCGGTGCATGTTGAGCCGCCGCGCCGTTTCCGAAACGTTGCGGTTGCACATCTCGTAGATGCGCTGGATGTGCTCCCAGCGCACGCGGTCGGCGGACATCGGGTTGGTCGGCAGCTCGGATTTCTCCGCGCTGGTCGACAGCAGCGCCGCGACGACGTCGTCGGCATCCGCTGGCTTGGAGAGATAATCGATCGCGCCCATCTTCACCGCGGTGACGGCGGTGGCGATGTTGCCGTAGCCGGTCAGCACGATCGCGCGCGCATCCGGGCGCTTCTTCTTCAGCGCCGAGACCACGTCGAGGCCGTTGCCGTCGCCGAGCCGCAAATCCACTACGGCGAATGCCGGCGCTGCCTTGCCGATCTGCGCAAGACCATCCGAGACGGTGTCGCATGACGTCACCGCAAAGCCGCGCGTTTCCATGGCGCGCGACAACCGCTCCAGGAACGGCTTGTCGTCCTCCACGATGAGCAGCGAGCGGTCGGTCTGTTCGTTCAGTTCGGCGATGGCGTTCAAGGTTTTGTCCTCTCTCCAACGCGACTACATATGGCCTCGCAATCGAGCGGTGCCAAGGCCGCCGATAGTCGATCGGCCCTGTTGTGCGACGCAAGGTCGCGGCCACAAGCGCGATGAAGGTCATCGCGCTCGCGATTCTTGTTTTCGCATGATCCTATCGGAAAACCGCTGAACACTTTTCCGGGATCAGGCCCTATCCTATTGTTTCTTCGAGGCTCTCGATAGCCTCAAAACGCTGTCGCGGCCAAGTGATCTGCACCACCGCGCCGTGTTCCGGAAAGATCCGGTTGGTAAACAAGACCTTGGCGCCGGTGCGTTCCAGCAAGGTGCGCGCGATGAACACGCCCAATCCGAGACCGCGTCGCTCACCGCCGCCGTCATCCGTGGTTCGCCGCCGCGACAAATAGGGCTCGCCGATCCGGTTCAGGATATCGGGCGGAATGCCGGGGCCGTCGTCGGAGATCAGAAGCTCGATCGTGTCCTTGTTCCACCACGCGTTCACCTCGACGGTGGTATGGGCGAAATCGACCGCGTTCTCGACGATGTTGCCGACGCCGTACAGGATTGCCGGATTGCGCGAGCCGACCGGCTCGGACACGGCGGCGACCGCGATCCGCACCTTGATCTCGACGCCGAAATCGCGGTGCGGGGCCACCACCTCCTCGATCAGCTCCGACAGCTTCATGCGGTCGAACGGCGCGCCGGTGGAGGAGAGCTGGGTGATCTTGCTCAATATGTCGCGGCAACGCTGGGTCTGCTCGCGCAACGTCTTCAGGTCGGCGGCAAAGCTGGCGTCCTTCACCGTCTTCTCCAGCTCGCGCGAGATCAGGAAGATCGTCGCGAGCGGCGTGCCGAGCTCGTGTGCGGCCGCGGCTGCGAGCCCGTCGAGCTGGGCCAGGTGTTGCTCGCGCGTCAGCACCAGCTCGGTCGCGGCCAGCGCGTCCGCAAGCTTGCGCGCCTCCTCGGTCACCTGGAACGAGTAGAGGCTGGTGACGCCGATCGCGAGCACGATCGAGAGCCAGACGCCGACGAGATAGATCGGCGGCAGCACCAGCGGATCATCGGAATCCCACGGCAGCGGCAAATGGAAGAAGAACAGCACCGAGGCGCAGGCCACCGCGAGCACGCCGAGGCCGAACGTGAAGCGCGCCGGCAGCGCCGTGGCCGAGATCAGCACCGGCGCCAAGAACAGGAACGAGAACGGGTTCTGCAGTCCGCCGGTGAAGTACAACAGACCGGCCAGTTCCACGATGTTCAGCGCGAGCAGTCCGGCCGCCTGCATCGGCTCCAGCCGCTGCATCGGATTGGCCGCGGTCTGGAGCGCCAGATTCAGTGCTGCCGACAAGGCGATGATGCTGACGCAGGGGACGATCTCGACGTTGAATTCCAACCCCTGCGCCACGATGAAGATCGCGGCGAGCTGGCCCAGCACCGCCAGCCAGCGCAGCCGCAGGATCGTGTCCAGGCGGATATGCCGCTGCGCGTGGCGAAAGTCGGAAGCAGCAATTTCAGTCATATCGGCCAATGGGGGTGCCTTCCAGATCACAAACGCTGGGCTCGCGGAACCACCGGATTACAAGCCTTGCGCTATCCGCTGCAATAGCAGAAGAACGACCAGCATGACCGAGAATGACAAGGCTTCAAGTCGGCCGACTGTCGCGGAGCGCAGCTCGTCCGCGGCGATCGCGGTCGAGCACCTCGTCAAGATCTACAAGCAGACCCGCGCGGTCGACGACATCTCCTTTTCGCTGCCGCGCGGCAGCATCACCGGGCTTCTCGGCGGCAACGGCGCCGGCAAGACCACGACCATCGCGATGATCATGGGCCTGGTGCTGCCGACCTCCGGCCGCGTGCAGGTGCTCGGACATCGGATGCCGGAGGAGAGCGCTGCCGTGCTGGGGCGGATGAATTTCGAGAGCCCCTATGTCGACATGCCGATGCGACTCACGGTGCGGCAGAATCTCACCGTGTTCGGCAAGCTCTATGCGGTGAAGAACCTGTCGGAGCGCATCGCCGAGCTCGCGGACGATCTTGATCTCACCGATTTCATCGACCGCGCCAACGGCAAGCTGTCCGCCGGGCAGAAGACCCGCGTCGCGCTTGCCAAGGCGCTGATCAACCGGCCCGAGCTGCTGCTGCTGGACGAGCCGACCGCCTCGCTCGATCCGGATACCGCCGACTGGGTGCGGGCGCATCTGGAGCGTTATCGCAAGGACAACAACGCCACCATCCTTCTGGCCTCGCACAACATGCTCGAGGTCGAGCGGCTATGCGATCGCGTCATCATCATGAAGCGCGGTCGCATCGAGGACGACGACACGCCGGAGGCGATCATGGCGCGCTACAACCGCACCACGCTGGAGGAGGTGTTTCTGGACGTTGCGCGCGGCCGGGTGAACGGCGCGAAGGAGGCAGCAAGGTGAGCGGGAGCCGTCTTCGTAGCCCGGATAAAGCGAAGCGTAATCCGGGACCCCTGTCGCATGTGGCACGATTCCCGGATTGCGCTGCGCTCCATCCGGGCTACGGGAGCGTGCCATGACCGACCTCACCCTCCACCGCGGCATCTCCGTCCATCGCATCGGCGCGATGATCCTGCGCTACTGGTACCTCCTGCTGTCGTCCTGGCCGCGGCTGCTCGAATTGCTGTACTGGCCGGCGCTGCAGGTCATCACCTGGGGCTTCATCCAGTACTACATCGCCGAGAATTCCAATTTCTTCGCGCGCGCCGGCGGCACGCTGATCGGCGCCGTCATCCTCTGGGACATCCTGTTCCGTGGGCAGCTCGGCTTCTCCATCTCGTTCCTGGAGGAGATGTGGGCGCGCAACATCGGCAACCTCATGATGAGCCCCTTGAGGCCGATCGAGTTTCTGCTGTCGCTGATGGTCATGAGCCTGATTCGGCTTGCGATCGGGATCATTCCGATGACCTTGCTCGCGCTGTTCATGTTTCAATTCAATGTCTATGCCCTGGGCCTGCCGCTGATCGCATTCTTCTGCAATCTGATCTTCACGAGCTGGTCGGTCGGCATCTTCGTGTCGGGTCTCGTGCTGCGAAACGGCCTCGGCGCCGAGAGCATCGTCTGGACCCTGATGTTCGCGATCCTGCCGCTCGCCTGCGTCTACTATCCCGTCAGCGTGTTGCCGGTCTGGCTGCAGTACGTCGCTTGGGCATTACCGCCGACCTATGCCTTCGAGGGGATGCGCGCGCTGCTGATCGAGCAGACCTTTAGGACCGATCTGATGCTGGAGGCGTTGGCCATCAACGTAGTACTCCTGGTTGCATCTTTTTGGGCATTCCTTGCCCTTTTGCGCAGCGCCAAGAAGCACGGCTCGCTGCTGTCGGGCGGCGAATAACGTCACTTTCCCGTGGATTCAGGCCGATTTACCCGTCTCAGCCACGTAGATGTACGGAACCATGCATTGACGCAATATTGCGCATTCGGCAGTATGCTGCGATGCGAAGAGGGATATAGCGATGCCTATTGGTGAGTTCGGCGGCGCACCGCCCCTGGCTGCAGAAGGCAGTCCGGTCCTGACGACGCCGATGTACTGGATGTACGAGATGGCGCACGCCTCTCTCAATCCGGCACGTGCGGTCACTGACGCGACCAAGCTGCTGTTTCAGAATCCTCTCAACCCCTGGGCGCGCACCGAGGTCGGCAAGTCGGTTGCCGCGGCCTGCGAATTGTTCGAGCGCACCACGCGCCGCTACGGCAAGCCGGAATGGGGCCTCGACGACACCGAGGTCAACGGCATCCGCGTCCCCGTCGAGGTCCGCTCAGTCTGGGAAAAGCCGTTCTGCCGGCTGCTCTACTTCGATCGCAAGTTCGCTCGTCCCCTGCGCAGCCCGCAGCCGCGCGTGCTGATCGTGGCGCCGATGTCCGGGCATTATGCGACGCTGCTCCGCGGGACGGTCGAGGCCTTCCTGCCCGCACATGAGGTCTACATTACCGATTGGGCCGATGCCCGCATGGTGCCGCTCAGCGATGGCCGCTTCGATCTCGACGATTACATCGACTACGTCATCGAGATGCTGCACGTCCTCGGCGGCAACACCCACGTCATGGCGGTGTGCCAGCCCTCCGTGCCGGTGGTCGCCGCCGTCTCGATCATGGAAGCGCGGCGCGATCCCTTCGTGCCGACCTCGATGACGCTGATGGGCGGCCCGATCGACACCCGTCGCAATCCGACGTCGGTGAACAATCTCGCCCAGGAGCGCGGTATCGACTGGTTCCGCAACCACGTCATCACCAAGGTGCCGTTCCCGCATCCCGGCATGATGCGCGACGTCTATCCGGGATTCCTGCAGCTCAACGGCTTCATCAGCATGAATCTCGACCGGCACATGGACGCCCACAAGCAGCTCTTTGCCCATCTGGTGAAGGGCGACGGCGACCTCGTCGACAAGCATCGCGAGTTCTATGACGAATATCTCGCGGTGATGGACCTCTCCGCCGAGTATTACCTGCAGACGGTCGACACCGTTTTCGTGAAACATTCGCTGCCGAAGGGCGAGATGACGCATCGCGGAACACGCGTCGACCCCTCCAAGGTCACGCGCGTGGCGTTGATGACGGTCGAAGGCGAGAACGACGACATCTCGGGTCTCGGTCAGACCGAAGCGACGCACACATTGTGCAGCTCGATCCCCGATCATCGCCGCGTCCATTACGTCCAGAAGGGCGTCGGACATTACGGCGTGTTCAACGGCTCGCGCTTCAAGTCGGAAATCGTTCCGCGAATCCATGACTTCATGGTCTCAGCTGCGAATCCGAGTTCATTGCAGGCTCTCGCGGCCGAATAACCTTCGTTTTCGGCTTTCCCGTCGAAAATTCAGGCCCCGCCGGAGGCTCCGGCCGGGCCTGGTTCTCTCCAAATTCGCGGTATTTAGGTAGCTTTATAGGAGTGAGTCTTCCCTCACCCCTTGGGGGTGCCGCATGCGTCCAGCGGGGGCGAAAAAAGCCGGTTCCAACCCCAGTCTGTAGGGTCTCCCGGACGTCAGACCCCTGTATATTGGGCAAATGATTTGTTTTTGCGCCGAGCGCTTTCCCTGGCGGCGGTTATGGCAGAATCCGGGCGCCCTCCTGCCCCCCGGACTGACAGACATGGCCACTCGCGCTCTCCTCTATCGGCGGCCCCACGAACCCAAGACCGTCCTGATCACCCATGGATCGCAATTTTTTGCCATCCGATTGCGCCGGCACCGCCGCGCGCGCCGTTACACGCTCAGAATTCATCCGAGCGATCGCGAAGCCATCCTCACCATGCCGCCGCGCGGCACGCTGGCCGAGGCGAAAGACTTCGCGCAGCGCCACGGTGCGTGGATCGCGGCGCGCCTCGGTCGCTTGCCGAAGGCTGCGCCGTTCCAGCCGGGCACGGTGATACCGCTCCGTGGCACCCCGCATCGCATCGTTCATCGCGCCGGCACGCGCGGCACGGTGTGGACCGAGATGCGCGACAGCGGTGAGCGCATTCTCTGCGTCGCCGGCGGGCTCGAGCATGTCGATCGCCGCGTCAGCGACTTCCTCAAGCGCGAGGCGCGCCGCGACCTGCAGCGATCGGCGGAGGCTTACGCCGCCGAGCTCGGCGTCAGGGTCAAGCGCCTCTCGATCCGCGATCAGTCCAGCCGCTGGGGTTCCTGCACCTCGGCCGGCTCGCTGTCGTTCTCCTGGCGCCTGATCCTGGCGCCGCCCTTCGTGCTCGACTACCTCGCCGCGCACGAGGTCGCTCATCTCGTCGAGATGAACCACTCGGCGCGGTTCTGGCGCGTGTGCGGAAAAGTCTGCCCGTCGATGGAGCGCGCCAAGAAGTGGCTCGATACCTACGGCAACGATCTGCACCGGTATGGGGTCGAGGATTAGGGACGCGCTACAAACGTCTTGAAAGGTGTCGTCGCCCGGCTTTGACCGGGCGATCCAGCGCGCCGAGACGGCGCTGATTGAATCGAGAAGCCGCGGCGTGCTGCATTCCCCGCTTTCGCGGGGAATGACAGCGGAGAGTGGAGCGGCTGGTGTTTTTGCTTTTGGGAGTAGCTCACCTCGGTTGATCCTGCCGTGATTGGCAGGACTTGTCGAAGTGATGGAGCTGACTTCGAGGCGCAGTTCAGGCGTCTGTGCGGCCCGCGCAAGCCGTTGATATCGTTAGCGCGGGCTACTGTGCATGGGGTTGTTTTCGCAGTTTTTGTCTTGAGGCCACGCGGACCTCAGGCCGCGCCTAACGGTTTCCGCCAAACAGCCGGTCCATCAGCCAGCCATCGAGCCCTGCCGCAGCCTCCGGCCGCGCATTGGCGCGCGTCGGCGGTGGGCGATAGCCGCCATTGCTTGCGGGTGCCGGCCCGGGCGCTGCCAACGTCGGCGGCGACACCTGCGAAGCCGCCTGCGCGAGGTTCGACAGGCCCCAGCCACCTTGTGTGCTCGGCAATGCCGCCACCGGCACACCCTCGTGCGCGGTGCGCATGAAGCGCGACCAGACTTCCACCGGCAGGCCGCCGCCGGTCGCCTTCTTGGTCGGCGAATTGTCGTCATTGCCGAGCCAGACGCCGGTGACGAGGCTTGCGGTGTAGCCGATGAACCAGGCGTCGCGGTAATCCTGGCTGGTGCCGGTCTTGCCGGCCGCGGGCCAGCCCGGGATCTCGGCCTTCTTGGCGGTGCCTGATATCAGCGTCTCGCGCATCATCGCGTTCATCATGCCGACATAGCGCGGGTCGATGACCTGATTGCGCTCCTCAGGCTGGCGCATGTAGAGCAGCTTGCCGCCCAGCGTCTTGATCCGCGTGACGACGTGCGGTGCCACCGCGAGACCGCCATTGGCGAAGGGGGCGTAGGCGCCGACCAGCTCGACCACCGAGACTTCCGACGTGCCGAGCGCGATCGAGGCGTTCGGCTCGAGCTTGGAGGAGATGCCGAGCCGGTGCGCGGTGCGCACCACATTCTTCGGTCCGACCTCGAGGCCGAGGCGAATGGCGACGGTGTTGAGGGACATCGCCAGCGCCTGCGTCAGCGTCACCGCGCCGAAATATTCATGAGTGTAGTTCTCGGGTCGCCAGCCCTTGACCTCGATTGGCGCGTCCTGGCGCATCGTATCAGGCGTCAGGCCCTGCTCGAGCGCGGTCAGATAGACGAACGGCTTGAACGAGGAGCCCGGCTGGCGCTTTGCCGTCACAGCGCGGTTGTACTGGCTCTCGGAATAGTTCCGCCCGCCCACCATGGCGCGCACCGCACCATCTGGCGTCATCGCCACCAGCGCGCCCTGGCTGACATTGAACTTCACGCTCTTGGCCGCGAGCTCGTCGATGATGGCGGCTTCCGCCACGCTCTGCAGTTTCGGATCGATCGTGGTCTCGACCTTGATGCTCTCGTCGATCTGGCCGACCAGATCGTCCAGCACCTCGCCGATCCAGTCGGCGACGTAATTGACCGTCCCGGCGCCGACCGGTTTCACATTGTAGGAGGGATGGCCGATCGAGGCCTGCGCCTGCGCATCGGTGATGAACTTTGCATCCGCCATCGCCGCGAGCACGATTTGCGCGCGGGCTTCGGCGCCTTCGGGGTTGCGGTTCGGCGCGAGGCGCGAGGGCGATTTGACAAGGCCGGCCAGCATCGCGGCCTCGGCAACCGTGACGTTCTTCGCCGACTTGCCGAAATATTTCTGCGCGGCGGCTTCGACGCCATAGGCGCCGGAGCCAAAATAGACGCGGTTGAGATAGAGCTCCAGGATCTCGTTCTTGGAATGCTTGCGCTCGAGCCAGATCGCGAGCTCTACCTCCTGCAGCTTGCGCTGCATGGTGCGCTCCTGGGTCAGGAACAGGTTCTTGGCGAGCTGCTGCGTCAGCGTCGAGCCGCCCTGCGAGACGCCGCGATGCATGACGTTGGTGACGAGGGCGCGCAGGATGCCGATCGGGTCGATGCCGAAATGCGAATAGAAGCGGCGGTCCTCGATGGCGATGAACGCCTTGGGCAGGTAAGGCGGCAAATCCTTCAGCGAGACATTGGCGCCGGCCATCTCGCCGCGTTGCGCCAGCATGCTGCCGTCGATGCCGACGATCTGGATCGTCGGCGGCCGCTTGGGGATCTCCAGCGACTGGATCGGCGGCAGATGGGCGCCGACATAGATGACGACGCCGATCACGGCGATCGCGCCCCACAGGCCGAGCACCGCGCCCCAATAGACCAGGCGGCCGATGCTGGCGCCGATGCGCGACTTGGTGCGCCGCTTGGCACCGCTGCGGCTGGCCGGCGCCTTCCGTTCGCGCGGCGGCTCGTCACCGGAATCCTCGCTCTTGCGCTTGGCGGATGATTTCGTTGATTTCTTCGGCTTGTCGTCGCCGCCGGGGATGCGGTCCGCAGGGGTCAGGCGCAGATCGGCGAGCGCCGCGGGCAAGCCGAACAGCGGCTCCTTCCGCCCACCCTTTTTCTTTCCCCACGCCATACGCAAAAACGCCCGGTCAGCCCGCCCCGCCGCACGCTAGCGGTCGCTGTTTAAGGCCCGGTTACCCCGGCGTTAACGCGTGATTAGGAGGTGAGGCATTCGCACCCCGCAGTTCCGCTGTTTTGGCGCCGGAGCTAGGATCAGCGGCACAAAAGAGGGAGTGCTCATGGGCCATATCGATCCGACCAAGGAGATTTTCGCGCAATTCCGGGAGAACGACCGTCCCGGGCCGATCCAGATGCTCAACCTGGTGCGTCTGCGCAAGGAGGCGGCCTATCCGGATGGCCGCAAGGCAAGCGGCGCCGAAGCCTACGCGGCCTATGGCCGCGAGAGCGGCCCGGTGTTCGAACGCCTCGGCGGCCGCATCATCTGGCAGGGCAGATTCGAGCTGATGCTGATCGGCCCGCAGGACGAGCGCTGGGACCATTGCTTCATCGCCGAATATCCTGATGTCGGAGCCTTCGTCGAGATGATCCGCGATCCCGTCTACCGCGAGGCGGTGAAGCACCGCCAGGCCGCAGTGGAGGACTCGCGGCTGATCCGGCACGCCGTGCTGCCGATCGGGAAGAATTTTGGGGAGATACCGGAGTAGCTCGTAGGGTGGGTAAAGCCCCGGGGTGCGCGAATGCGCATCCCGGTGTGTGCCCACCACTTACGTCGCGATTGTGGAGAGATGGTGGGCACGGCGCTTGCGCGCCTTTGCCCACCCTACGAAGTTGCGTGAGAAGCTAACCCGCCGGACCCGCATCCTCCAGGATCGGGCCGAACAGCTCCCAGCGCTCGCCGTTGAACTTCATCATCTGAAGCTGCTTGTTGACGCGGTAGTCGGTCGCCGAGGTGTTGGCCTTGATGCCGGGCAGCGCGGTGTCGCCGATGAAGTCCTTCAGCGAGGCGGCCTGCTTCATGACATTCTCGCGCGTCAGGTTGTCGCCGCACTGCTTCAGCACGTGCACCAGCAGCTGGGCGGTGCCGTAGCCATAGGTGTTGAAGCTCGAATCCTTGTCGCCGTCAGGATAGTACTTCGCCATGAAGTCGAAATATTTCTTCATGCCGGCATCGTCCTTCCAGGCCGGATCGAGCGGATCCTTGCCGTAGTTGACGCTGATCACGCCCTTGGATGCCTCCAGGCCCGCCGGCTTCATCACCGCACCGACCGAAGTGGCGTTGATGTCGACGATCTGCACCGGATGCCAGCCCATCTCCGCGATCTTCTTGATCGCCTGCGCGGCCTGCTTCGGCGTGGTCGCGCTGAAGAACAGGTCGGCGCCGGCATCCTTGATCTTGAGAATCTGCGAGTCGACGGTCGGATCGGAGACCTCGTAGGACGCTTCCGTCACGATCATCTTGCCAGCCTTGTCGCCGAGGCCGGCCTTGATGCCGTTCAGATAGTCCTTGCCGAGATCGTCGTTCTGATAAAGCACGCCGATCTTGGCGTTCGGATGCTCCTTCAGGACGTACTGGCCGTAGATGCGGCCCTCGACGAAATAGTTCGGGTTGTAGCCCATGGTCCAAGGGAAGTTCTTGGGATCGGTGAACTTCGAGGCGCCGGTGGCGGCGAACAGCTGCGGCACCTTCTTGGAGTTGAGATATTTCTGCACGGCTGCGTTCGACGGCGTGCCGACGATCTGGAAGGTCAGCAGCACCTCGTCGCTCTCGACGAGCTTGCGCACCTGCTCCACCGCCTTCGGCGGCGAATAGGCGTCGTCATACTGGATCAGGTTGATCTTGCGACCGTTGACGCCGCCCTGGTCGTTGATCATCTTGAAATAAGCGGCCTGCGTCTTGCCGATCGTGGCATAGGCCGATGCCGGCCCCGAGAACGGCACAGTCTGTCCGACCTTGATCTCGGTGTCGCTGGCGCCCGGATCATATTTCTTCTGGGCATTGGCCGCTGAAATTGACAGCGCCAGAGCAAGCGCCGTGGCCGTGGCCAGATGCAGCATTCCATTCCTCATTCGCAATTCCCTCAGTCTGTTTTTGCCGATGATCTCTCGGCGCGCGCTTGCGCATCCGATGCCATCGCTGAGGGCGAGTGTGGAGGAGCGATTGTTGCGACGCAAGGTGGGCGTTCGTAGGGTGGGTTAGCCTTGCAGGCTGCGCGAAGCGTCGTCCGCTGGGCGTAACCCACCCTACGAGATCGGGACTAGCCCGACGGTCCCGTGTCCTCGATGATCGGTCCGAACAGCTCCCAGCGTTCGCCGTTGAACTTCATCATCTGCATCTGCTTGTTGACGCGGAAGTCGTTCGGCCCGGTATTGATCTTGATGCCGGGCAGCGCGAAGCTCGGCGTGAAGTCCTTGATGTTGGCGACCTGCTTCATGATGTTCTCACGGGTCAGATCGTCGCCGCATTGCTTCAGGACCTGCACCAGCAGCTCCGCCACGGAATAGGCGTAGGTGTTGACGGTGTTGAGCTTGTCGCCTTCCGGGAAATACTTGTCCATGAAAGCGAAGAAGGCCTTCACGCCGGGATCGTCCTTCCACTGCGGATCGCTGGGCTCCTTGCCATATTGGGTCGAGATGATGCCCTTGGAGATGTCGAGGCCGGCCGGCTTCAGCGTCGCCGAGATCGGGCTCGCATTGATGTCGAGGATGTGTACCGGCGTCCAGCCGAGGTCGGCGAGCTTCTTGATCGCCTGTGCGGCGAATTTCGGCGTCGAGGCATCGAAGAACACGTCAACGCCCATCGACTTCAGCTTGACCACCTGGGAATCGACCGTCGGGTCGGTGACCTCGTAGGAGACCTCGCCGACGATCATGCTTGCGGCCTTGTCGCCGAGGCCGCTCTTGAGGCCCGCGAGATAGTCGCGGCCCATGTCGTCGTTCTGGTAGAGCACGCCGATCTTGGCGTTCGGATGCTCCTTGAGAATGTATTTGGCGTAGATGCGCCCCTCGGACACGTAGTTGGGATTGTAGGCGATGGTCCAGGGATAGTTCTGCGGATCGTTGAAGCGGGCCGCGCCGGTCGAGGCCAGCAACTGCGGCACCTTCTTGCCGTTGAGATATTTTTGCACGGCGGCGTTGGCCGCGGTGCCGATCAGCTGGAAGGTGAACAGCACCTCGTCGCCCTCGACGAGCTTGCGCACCTGCTCCACCGTCTTCGGCGGCGAATAGGCGTCATCATACTGGATCAGATTGATCTTGCGGCCGTTGATGCCGCCCTGATCGTTGATCATCTTGAAGTAGGCGGCCTGGGTCTTGCCGATATTGGCGTAGACGGAGTAAGCGCCGGAGAACGGCACGGTCTGGCCGATCTTGATCTCGGTGTCGGTCGCCCCGGTGTCGTATTTTTTCTGGGCGAAGGCTTGGCTTACGAAGGCTTGGTTCGCGGTGAACGCGAAGGCGAGCGCTGTCGTGGCAGCTAAGAAGGCTCTGCGATTGGTCATGTTGGTTGTTCCTCCTGACGGAATTCTCGGCCGATGGTCTTTTCCCGTCGATTGCAACGGTCGCCATCGCTGCCGAAGATTGTGGAGGAAGGTTCGCCGCCGCGCAAGGATCGCGGCGCTGCGCCGTAGCGTCTCAGGCCGAGGGGGCAGGCGTCTCAGGCCAGGAACAACGCGACCAGCGCGACCGCCGCCGGCAGCGCCTGCACCATCAGGATGCGGCTGCTGACGGTCGCGGCGCCATAGGCGCCGGCCACGATCACGCAAAGCAGGAAGAACGCCTTGATCTGGAATGCGAAGGCCGGGTTGCCGTGGACCAGACCCCAGATCAGGCCGGCGGCGAGGAAGCCGTTATAGAGGCCCTGATTGGCGGCCAGCACCTTCGTGATCTCGGCCTTCTCCGGCGTATTGCGAAACACCTTCAGGCCCTGCGGCTTGTCCCAGAGGAACATCTCCAGGATCAGGAAAAAGACGTGCAGCGCGGCGACCAGCGCCACCAGGATATTGGCGATCAGGATCAAGTTGAGCTCCCCCAGCGTCAGCTTTCGGGTGGACGATAGCACGGCCGGCATGGCAAGTGCGATGGCATGTTTCGATGCTATGGTGCCGCCATGCCCGGGCGATCAACCAAACCGTCTGCAAGCTTCGGCCTCGATCGCTTGACGACGCCGATCGGGATTGCTCTGCTCGTCACCGATGCCGAGGGTGCGCTACGCGCACTGGACTGGGAAGACTATGAGCATCGCATGCGCGAGCTCTTGCGCTTGCACTACGGTGCGGTCGATCTCAGCGACCGGCCTGCGCCTGCATCCATGCGAACGGCGTTATCGGGTTACTTCGAAGGCGATCTCGGTCAGCTCTCGGCCATCGCATGGCGTATCGCCGGCACGCCGTTTCAGCAGAAGGTCTGGAACGCGCTGGCTCACATCCCCGCCGGCACCACGATGAGCTACGGCGCGCTGGCCGCAAAGATCGATGTGCCAAAAGCCATTCGTGCCGTCGGTCATGCCAACGGCTCCAATCCGATCAGCGTGGTGCTGCCCTGCCACCGCTTGATCGGCGCCGACGGTTCGCTGGTGAAATACGGCGGCGGGCTCGAGCGCAAGCGCTGGCTGCTGCGGCATGAGGGAGTGCAGGTCTGAAAGTCAGTTTGAGAATGGATTGAGCGGACCGTGCCTGTGGCCGCACCTGCCTCATGGACGCTGCCTGCCGTAACGAATCCGTCAGACTTTCGACGTCATCACTTTCTGCACTATTTTCCAGGTCCCGTTCACCTTCAAGCACGACAGCAGGTCCGTGAAGGAACGCGGCGGAATACGCAGTTTGACTTTCAAGAGCGCGAGCTCGCTTTCAACGTCTATTGATAGGATCTGATCTTCCCGCTCGAAGCCCAGTTGCTTCGGAGCTTTCGTGTTGCGGACCACTGCCAGCCAGGACGCAATCGGCGTCACGCCCAATTTGCCGTCCTCGGCCACCTTCGTCACGGAACTCGAGGGGTGAAATATGGATGCAAACTTCTCAGCATCCATTTCATAGGCAGCGTCGAAATAGGTCTGCGCAAGCGAGCGCAAGGCGGGAACGTCCGTATCCATTGTCATCCTCAAAGCGCTTGCACCGGACTCATTCATGCGGTCCGGCAGCTGTGCCGAGCGTCGACCTGCCCATCGCGCAGAAAAGTGTTGCAGGTCGTCTCCCGTGCTCGCGCAAAACCTACGGCGAGGTGACTTATGAGACTAGGTGTCTTGAATGGCATGGGCTCATGAGCGATATTCATGATGATGACAGACGAAATGAACGACCTCGCCGCGTTTGCAATCGTGGCCCGCGAACGAAGCTTTACACGCGCCGCGATAAAGCTGGGTGTGTCTCAGTCTGCCTTGAGCCATACGATCCGGAGGCTTGAGCAACGGCTCGAACTGAAGCTGCTCGCTCGAACGACCAAGAGCGTTGCACCGACCGCTGCGGGAGCGGCTCTCCTGGAGGATCTGTCTCCGGCCCTTGAGCAAATCCGTCATGCCCTCGACAAGGCCCGAAGCATTCGGCGCCGGCCCGAAGGCCGCCTTCGAATTGTGATGTCGCGATCGGCTGCGGTGATGGTACTGTTACCGCGGCTCAGAGCTTTCGCTGAGGCCTACCCCGACATCGTTCTGGACGTCGTCACCGTCACTGGCCCAGTGGACCTCGTTGCAGGCGAGTTCGATGCCGGTATTCAGCTTGGCGAGTACATTCAAAAGGACATGATCGCGGTTCGTGTCACGCCCGAACTGCGATTGGCGGTCATAGGGTCGCCACGCTATTTCGCTTCACGACGCATCCCCGAAAAGCCGAGGGACCTGAGCGATCATCGGTGCATTACCCTGCGTCTTGCAGGTGGTCCATATCGGTGGGAGTTTGAGCAAGGACGAAAGTCGGTCACGATCAACGTGAATGGCCCGCTCATCATTGACGACACTCACCTGGTGATTCAGGCGGCGCTCGCCGGAGTTGGTATCGGGCTCGCCTATGAAGAGCAGGTCGCCGAACATATTGCGAAGCGCCGCCTTATTCGGGTGCTGGAGGATTGGACGCCGCTAATTCCCGGCTTCTTCATGTATTATCCCAGTCGTCAGCATCAACCAGCCGCGCTGTCTGCGCTCGTGAACGCGCTACGACACTCTGAGCAAAAGTCGGCGCGATGATAGTCAGGGGGCAGGGCCCATTAGCCGCGAGCGCGGAGTGACGAAGGAAGGTCACGCCGCCGGCTGGACCGCCTTGTCGCCGGCCATCACATGGGTCAGCGCGCTCTTGATCGCGGCCTGGCGGGTCGGCGCGCTGATCTGCGCACCCAGGAGGTCGGTGACGTAGAACACGTCGCGGGCGCGCTCGCCGAAGGTCGCGACATGGGCCGAGGCGATGTTGAGGTTGAGCTTCGAGATCGCGGTGGTCAGCTCGTAGAGCAGGCCGGGCCGGTCGAGACCGGAGACCTCGATCACGGTGTAGCGGTCGGACCATTGGTTGTTGATGGTCACCTCAGGCTCGATCACGAAGGGCCGTGCCTTGCTGCGCACCGTGCGCCGCGCCACCACTTCAGGCAGGCGCAGCTTGCCTTCCAGCACGTCCTCGATCATCTCGCCGATGCGCGTGGCGCGCCGTCCCTCGTCCTCGTCGCGGTCGTATTCGCGCGAGATCGAGATGGTGTCGAGCGCGCGCCCGTCGGTTGTGGTATAGATCTGGGCATCGACGATGTTGGCGCCGGCCGAGGCGCAGGCGCCGGCGATGATCGAGAGCAGCCACGGATGGTCGGCCGCGAAGATCGTCAACTCGGTGACGCCGCGGACCTCGTCGAAGCCGACATTGATCGCGAGCTTATGGCCGGCCTGTTCGCTGGAGCGGACGAAGCGGGCGTGGCGAATTTTTCGTGGCAGCTCGACCTTGAGCCAGTAGGCCGGATAGTGCCGGCCGATATAGGCATCGAGCTCCTCCGCCGGCCATTCGGCGAAGGCATTTCGGAATTCAGCGTAGGCGGCGGTGAGGCGCTTGCCGCGGTCGACCTCCGAGAAGCCGCCGGTCAGCACCGGCTCGGTCTCGTAGTACAGCGAGCGCAAGAGTTGCGCCTTCCAGCCGTTCCACACCCCGGGACCGACGCCACGGATGTCAGCGGTGGTCAGGATCGTCAGCAGCTTCATCTGCTCGACCGACTGCACCACGGCGGCGAAATTCTCGATGGTCTTGCGGTCGGAGAGGTCGCGCGACTGTGCGACCGTGGACATCGTCAGATGCTCCTCGATCAGCCAGGCGATGAGCTCGGTGTCGGCCGGGCTGAACCCGAGCCGCGGGCACAGCCGTCGCGCCACCTTGGCGCCGGCGATCGAGTGGTCCTCCGGCCGGCCCTTAGCGACGTCGTGCAGCAGCGTTGCGATGTAGATCACCGACCGGTGCTCGGGCCGGGACTTGCGCATGAGGTCGCTGGCCAAAGCGAATTCCTCGATGCCGCCGCGCTCGATGTCCTGGAGGAAGCCGATGCAGCGGATCAGGTGCTCGTCGACGGTGTAGTGATGATACATGTTGAACTGCATCATGGAGACGATCTTGCCGAAGGCACGGATGAACTGGCCAAGCACGCCGGTCTCGTTCATCCGCCGCAGCACGATCTCGGCGTTGTCGGAGGTCAGGATCTCCATGAACAGCCGGTTGGCCTCGGGATTCTCGCGCATCTGCGCGTTGATCAGGCCGAGCGATCTCGTCACGTCGCGCATCGCATCCGGATGGAAGGCGAGGTTGTTCTTCTGCGCGAGGCGGAAGATGCGGATCAGATTGACCGGGTCGTGCTTGAACACGTCGGGTGCGGCAACGTTGATGCGGTTGTTGTCCACGATGAAGTCGTCGCTGTCGGGGACGCGCCGCTTCGCCGCGGTCGGCCGCAGCCGCGCCATCATCCGACTCAAGACCGGCGCGGGCTTGGCCTGCTGGTCCTCGAGCTTGGCGCAGAGGATGGCGGTGAGGTTGCCGACTTCCTTGGCGACCAGGAAGTAGTGCTTCATGAAGCGCTCGACGTCCTGCATGCCGGGATGCGAGGTGTAGCCGAGCCGCACAGCGATCTCGCGCTGGAGGTCGAAGGAGAGACGCTCTTCGGCGCGGCCGGAGTAGAAATGCAGATTGCAGCGCACCGACCAGAGGAAATCGGCGCAGCGGCGGAAGCTGCGGTATTCCTGCGCATCGAACACGCCGCGCTCGACCAGCTCGCCGGTGTCACGGACGCGGTAGACGTATTTGGCGATCCAGAACAGCGTGTGCAGGTCGCGCAAGGCGCCCTTGCCGTCCTTGACGTTGGGCTCGACCAGATAGCGCGACTGGCCGCCGCGGCGGTGTCGCTCCTCGCGCTCGGCGAGCTTGGCGGTGACGAATTCCGATGCGGTGCCCTGCACGACCTCCTTGTCGAAGCGCGCGACCAGCTCCTCATAGAGCGGCTTGTCGCCGGTGAGGAAGCGCGTCTCCAGGATCGCGGTGCGGATGGTCATGTCGCCGCGCGCCTGCCGGATGGATTCGTCCACCGATCGCGTGGCGTGGCCGACTTTCAGCCCCATGTCCCAGAGGCAATAAAGGATAGCTTCGGCGACCTGCTCGCCCCAGGCGGTCTGCTTGTAGGGCAGGATGAACAACAGGTCGATGTCGGATTCGGGCGCCATCAGGCCGCGGCCGTAGCCGCCGGTCGCGACCACCGCCATGCGCTCGGCTCCGCTCGGGATGGGCGAGCGGTAGAGATGGCGGGTCGCCGCCGAATACAGGATACGGATGATCTCGTCCTGCACGTGACAGAGCCGCTCGGCGCAGCGACGGCCGTGGCGGTCCTTCAGAAGGATTTCCTGTGCCGCGGCGCGTGCCGCGATCAGCTCGGCCTTGAGCAATTGCGCCATGGCCGTGCGGAACGCGTCCTCGCGTCCCTGGTGCTTTTCGGCAAGCGCATCGACCGCGGCGGTGATCCGCGCAGTGTCGAAACGATCATCCACCTCGGCCTTGTGCTCAGTCGCGACGCTGTCCATGTCCCACCGGATATAAGAGGTGACAGGCGCTGTCACCCGCCATTCTCTGGCAATAGTCGTTCCATGCTGGAAAGGCGCGGCTTTGGGCAAATCTGTTCTCGGCCGGCGCGCTTTCGAGGGGCGGATTTTCTCGTTGACCTCTAGATATAACTCATTGAAAAACAATGAAGTTTTGGAGGAGGCTGGGCATGACCGGAATTACACGACGCATTCTGTTGGCGGGAGCGGTTGCGCTCGCCGTGACCCCCGCGGCCAAGGCGGCCGATCCGCTCAAGGAAATCCGCATCGATTGGGCGACCTACAATCCGGTGTCGATGGTTCTTAAGCAGAAGGGGCTCCTTGAGAAGGAGTTCGCCAAGGACGGCATCACCGTCACCTGGGTGCAGTCGGCCGGCTCCAACAAGGCGCTCGAATTCCTCAATGCCGGCTCGATCGATTTCGGCTCGACCGCGGGTTCGGCGGCGCTGGTCGCCCGCATCAACGGCAACCCGATCAAGTCGATCTATGTCTATTCGCGCCCTGAGTGGACGGCGCTGGTGACATCGAAGGATTCCAAGATTGCCGGCGTCGCAGACCTCAAGGGCAAGCGCGTCGCGGTGACGCGCGGCACCGATCCGCACATCTTCCTGGTGCGTGCGCTGTTAGGGGCGGGCCTCACCGAAAAGGACATCACCCCGGTGCTGCTCCAGCACGCCGACGGCAAGACCGCGCTGATCCGCGGCGACGTCGATGCTTGGGCCGGCCTCGATCCGATGATGGCGCAGGCCGAGGTCGAAGAGGGCGCAAAGCTGTTCTACCGCAAGGCCGAAGCCAACACCTGGGGCATCCTCAATGTGCGCGAGCAGTTTTTAAAGGACTATCCCGACGCTGCCCGCCGCGTCCTCGCCGTGTACGAAGAGGCGCGCAAATATTCGCTGGCCAATTACGACGAGCTGAAGAAGACCTTCATCGCGGTCACAAAACTCCCCGAGGCCGTCGTCGACAAGCAGCTCAAGGAGCGCACCGAGCTCACCCATAGCCGCATCGGCGCGCCCCAGCGCGAGTCGATCCTCGCCGCCGGCCTCGCCCTCCAGCAAGCCGGTGTCGTCGATGCCAAGGTCGACGTGAAGGCGACGCTGGATGCGTTGATCGACGATCAGGTCCCGCTGCCGACGAATTGATTGGCAGGGAAGAGGCAGGCACGGCGCTGCAAACTCCGCTGTCTCCCGGACAAGCGAAGCGCAGATCCGGGACCCATAACCACAGGAAGATGTGGTTGCGAGGACTCGGAGTGACCGTCTTCGCCTCAAACCCCTTCCTGTGGTTATGGGTCCCGGCCTTCGCCGGGACGACAGCAGCGGCCGCGGCAAGAGTAGTGTTGCATTCCCGCCCGAGACGCGCTTCCTACCGGCCATGATCTCCGACGCGCCAGTCCTGCAACAATCTTCGGAACCCGCCGAAAGTGCCGCCGCACCGTCGCGGCTGTCGCGCTATGCGCGGCCGATGCTGGGCGTGCTGCTGCCGCTGACGCTTGCGCTCGGCTGGGAGCTCGTGGTCTGGTCCGGCTGGTCCAACGGGCGCCTGGTGCCGCCGCCCTCGCGCGTGTTTGCCACGATCACCGAGCTCGCGCGCTCCGGCGAGCTGGTCCGCCACATCGCGGCGACGCTGTGGCGCGTCGGGCTCGGCTTCGCCTTCGGCGTGGTCGCGGGCACGCTGCTTGGCGCCATCTCCGGCTATTGGTCGCTGGCGCGGCGGCTGCTCGACCCGACCGTGCAGGCCTTGCGCGCGATTCCGTCGCTCGCCTGGGTGCCGCTGTTCATCCTCTGGCTCGGCATCTTCGAGACCTCGAAGATCGCGCTGATCGCGGTCGGCGTGTTCTTTCCGGTCTATCTCGGCGTGATGGGCGCGACCCTCTCGGTCGATCGCAAGATCGTCGAGGTCGGCCGCACGTTCCGCCTCTCCGGCTTCGCGATGATCCGCCGCATCCTGCTGCCGGCGGTGCTGCCGGCCTATGTCGTGTCCTTGCGCGTCGGTCTCGGCCTCGGCTGGATGTTCGTGGTCGCGGCCGAGCTGATCGGCGCCTCCGAAGGCCTCGGCTATCTCCTGCTCGACGGCCAGCAGCTCGGCAAGCCCGCGCAGATCCTGGCCGCCATCGTGATCTTCGCCATCCTCGGCAAGCTCACGGACTGGTTGATCGAGGTCGCGGCCGCGCCGTTCCTGCGCTGGCAGGATGCCTTCGGGCGCGCGAAGGGAGCTTGAGGCAATGCTGGCGCTCGACCGGGTCAGCAAGACCTATCCCAACGGCGTGCAGGCGCTTTCACGCTTCTCCGCTGAAATCAGGCTGGGCGAGATCATCGCCATCATCGGCGGCTCCGGCTGTGGCAAGTCCACGCTGCTGCGTGCCATCGCCGGCCTCGATCGCGCCAGCGCTGGCACGGTGACGCTCGACAACGAGGCGATCGTCTCGCCGCATGCCAAGATCGGCATCATCTTCCAGGAGCCGCGGCTGCTGCCCTGGCTCAGCGTCGCCGACAATATCGGTTTTGGACTCGCCGATCTGCCCGCGGCCGAGCGCCGCGAGAAGGTCGCGCGTGCGCTCGAACGCGTCGGGCTGGCGGAAAAGGCGCAGGCCTGGCCGCGCGAGCTCTCCGGCGGACAGGCGCAGCGGGTTGCGATCGCACGCGCGCTGGTGCCGCAGCCGGAGGTGCTGCTGCTCGACGAGCCGTTCTCCGCGCTCGATGCCTTCACCCGCAGGGATCTCCAGGATCATCTGCTCGACCTCTGGGCGGACACGCGGCCGACCCTCATCCTCGTCACACACGACGTCGACGAGGCCGTGGTGCTGGCCGACCGCGTGCTGGTGATGCGGCCGCGGCCGGGCCGGTTGTTCGACCAGATCGAGATCAATCTCGGCCGGCCGCGCGACCGCAATTCGCCGCTGTTCGAGAATTTCAAGCGAAGTGTGCTGACGTCACTCGACCGTTCGCTCGACCGCAACGTGCCCGACCGTGACGCAACCCAGGGTCCCGGTCAGGCCATGTGGTGGTGACAATTTCGCTCTGAACCGGTACATCGAGGGGGCAATTTTCCGGGAGAGAACGAAAATGGACGCTGCAGGGCTGCGCCAGATGCAGGCTCCGATCAAGGAGCGCTACAAGACCGATCCCAAGACCGCACTGATCACGCTGAAGGCCAAGGGCTCCACCGACAGCGAAGGCATCGCCTGCAAGGTCGAGACCGGCCGCGCCATCGCGCTTGCCGGCCTGCATCCGGCGACCGGCGGTTCCGGCCTCGAGCTTTGCTCCGGGGACATGTTGCTCGAGGCGCTCGTCGCCTGTGCCGGGGTCACGTTGAAGTCGGTCGCGACTGCGATCGAGGTGCCGCTCAAGACCGGCAACGTCTATGCCGAGGGCGATCTCGATTTCCGCGGCACGCTCGGCGTCGACAAGGAGACCCCGGTCGGCTTCGCCGAGATCCGTCTGCGCTTCGAGGTCGATACATCGGCGCCGCAGGACAAGCTCGATCTCCTGCTCAAGCTGACCGAGCGATATTGCGTGGTCTATCAGACCATCAAGAACGGCCCGAAGGTGTCGGTGTCGATGCAGCGGATGTGAGTCTCTTACCCTCCCCTGGAGGGGGAGGGTCGATCGCGCATAGCGCGAGCGGGGTGGGGCGATCTCTCCACTCGGGCGCCGTCGCCGTTGAGAGACTGTCACCCACCCGTCTCATATTTCGCTGCGCCCAATATGAGCCGACCCTCCCCCTCCAGGCAGGGGAATCGCATATGGGTTTTGTCTAGCTATTGCATTGGAAGGCAAGACGGATTCTGAAGACGACTCCCGGAAGACGGAGGGGGTCGGATGCAGAAGTTCAGAAAGGCCTTTCGGCGGTTGCCGGACCCGCGCGCGGACAATGCCCGGCATGATCTGCTGGAAGTACTGTTCATCGCGTTGGCGGCGACGTTGTGCGGGGCGGATTCGTGCTCGGACATGGCGGACTTCGGACAGTCGAAGGAGGAGTTGTTGCGGCTCTTCCTTCG